>CAKTFF010000050.1 GCA_934553185.1 uncultured Devosia sp. | reverse complement strand
GGCTTGAAGGTCGCGGGCAAGGCCGGTCAGGGCGATCTGGGTGGTCATAAGCGCTTCCGGCTCCACATGGCTGCTTGGGGTTACCCGTGTGGCAAAGGGCAAGCAAGCAAAACTGCGGCGGCATTGCACAAGCATTTCACTGCTCAGCAGGTCCGTTTAACCTTCTTAAACCGTTCCCGGCGAAAGTGAGACGTGGAGAAACGTCCCGGGGGGCACACATCCGTCATGGTCAGCCAGACCACCAAGACCGTTCACCTGCCAGCCGTGATCGACCTCGATGCCCTCGATGGCATCCGCGACGGCTTGATCGACGCCGTCGAAGAGGGTGCCGTTGCGGTGCGCGCCGATGGGGTGGAGCGCGTTTCGACCAATGCCCTGTTCATGCTGATCAGCGCCGCCGAGACCGCGCGAAAAAATCAGTTCGAATTTGCGCTGGAGCAGCCCAGCACGGCACTGCTGACGGCGATCGATCGCCTGGGTTTGGGCGCCCAGTTTTCAGGGATAATCAGAGGATGACGATTTTGCGGGTACTGACGGTGGACGATTCGAGGACGATCCTCGCCATGCTGCACCACACGCTGAGCAATGCCGGTTTTGAGGTCTTGCAGGCCGAGGACGGCAAGCAGGGCCTTGATGTGCTGCGTACCGAGACGGTGGACGTGGTGATCACCGACATCAATATGCCAGTGATGGACGGCATTGAATTCATCCGTCATGTGCGCGCCGGCGGCAATCACCAGAGCCTGCCCATCCTGATCCTGACCACCGAGACTTCGCAAGACAAGCGCGATCAGGGCAAGGCGGCGGGCGGCACGGGCTGGATCGTCAAGCCATTTGATCCTGAAAAGCTGATCTCGGTTATTCACCGGGTCGTCCACTAAGCTCCATTACCCAGAAGGGTTGGGCGTTTTCGCATGAGCGACCTCGACGATTTCAAAGCCACCTATTTTGACGAATGCTCCGAGCTCCTTCTTGAGCTCGAAGAGCAGTTTGCGGCGATCGAAGCCGGCGAACGGGATGCTGATCGGCTCAATGCGGTGTTCCGGGCCATTCATTCGATCAAAGGCGGCGCGGGGGCGTTCGGATTTTCAGCGCTTGTCGGCTTTGCCCATGTCTATGAAACGCTTCTCGACTATGTGCGAGATGGCCGTATTGAGTTGACCGACGAGGTTGTTACCCTTTGCATCCGGGCCAATGACATTGTCGCCGACCACGTCAAGGCTGCGCAGACCGGCGAGCCACTGCCTGCCGATTACGGCATGGATGAAAAGCAGCGTTTTGACGCGTTGGCCCGAGGCGATACCGCCGTTGACGACGAGAGCGGTGAGCCCATCGAAGATTTCGATATCGAATTTACCCCGGTGCGGGTTAATCTCGACGCCTCTGCGGACGCCGATGAAGAGCCTGAGGAGGATGCGTTCGAGCAGCCGCCGATGGCCGAGATCGAGCCAGGTCATTGGGAGATCCGCTTCACGCCGCATCGGGCACTCTATGCGCGCGCCAATGACCCATTGCTGCTGTTCCGCGAGCTCGCTTCGCTGGGCGAATTGCATGTGCGCGCCGTTTTGGGCGACATTCCACTTCTGAGCGACTTCGAGCCCTTTGCGGTTTACTGCTCGTGGGAGATCACCATGATCTCCCCAACCGTGACCGAGACGCTGATCCGCGAAGTCTTCGAGTTTGTTGAAGGCGATTGCGACATCGTTGTTGCCCAACTGGGCACCTCCTCTTTACCGGCCGCTTCATGGCTGCCGGCTTCAGCGCCGGAGCAGTCAGGTGCAATCAACAGCGATCCGGCCGATTTGCTGGCATTGGCCGACGATGAGGTCGATAACCTGCTCGCTTTTGATACGGGCCGGCCATTTGTTCCCGAGCCGATGCCTGAAGCCCCCGGCGAGCAGGATAGCTTTACTTCTGCCCCCGCACTCAGCTTCACCGATTTGGCGCAGGCGCTTCAGCCAAGCCCTGAAGTGAAGCCGGCAGCAACAGTTGCGGCACCCTTGCGGGTTGCCTCCTCCCCGGCGGACGGCGAAGAGAGTGGCGGTCGGAGCAGTGTCGGCGTCCAGTCCATTCGTGTCGACCTCGACAAGGTGGACCGCGTCGTCAACATGGTCGGCGAACTGGTGATCACCCAGTCCATGCTAACCCAGCAGATGGATGAAACGCTGCGCGCGCGCTACACCGAACTCGTGCGCGGGCTTGAAGTGCTGGCGCAAACCACACGTGGCCTACAAGACTCGGTGATGGCGATCCGCGCTCAGCCGGTTAAATCGGTGTTTTCGCGCATGCCGCGGCTGGTTCGCGAACTGGCCACCAAAACCGGCAAGAAGATCAAGCTCGAAACCATCGGCGAGAACACTGAGATCGACAAGACGGTGATCGAGCAATTGAGCGATCCGTTGACCCATATGATCCGCAATTCGGCCGATCACGGCATTGAAACGCCGGAGAAAAGGCTTGCCCGTGGCAAGGGCGAAACAGGCACGATCCGTCTTTCTGCCGAACAGGCGGGCGGCAATATCCTGATCATTGTCGAGGATGATGGCGGCGGCATTAATCGCGAGCGTGTGCTTCAGGTGGCGCGCGACAAGGGGATCGTGGCGCCGGACACCAATCCTAGCGACGAGCAGATCGACCAGTTGATCTTTGCCCCAGGTTTCTCCACCGCCGAGGCGTTGAGCGACATTTCGGGCCGCGGCGTCGGCATGGATGTGGTGCTGAGCAACATCAAGAAGATCGGCGGCTCGGTGCATGTGCGCTCCTGGACCGGCAAGGGCACGCGCATGACCCTGCGCCTGCCACTGACGCTGGCTGTGCTGGACGTCATGCTGGTCAAGGTGGGTGACTCGCCCTATGTGGTGCCGCTTTCCTCCATCGTTGAGACCATTCAGTGCTCGCGCGCCAGTTTCGAGCGCGTGCCGAGCGGCGGGCAGGTACTCCAAGTGCGGGGCGAATATGTGCAGGTAATCGACCTGGCGCAGCGCTTCGAGATGAGAACCGAGGCTGAAGCGGAAAGCCGCTTTGTCGTGCTGTGCGAAGCAGAAGGCTCAGCCAAGGTGGCGCTGATCGTTGATGACATCATCGGCCAGCAGCAGGTTGTCATCAAGTCGCTTGAAGAGAATTTCGAGCGCGTCGAAGGCATCGCCGGCGGCACGATCCTAGGCGACGGCAATGTCGCACTGATCGTTGACGTCCAAGGGCTAAAGACCACGATTGTTCACAAGAATGCCGCTTAGCGGCCCTGGTATTGCGTAGCCGCCCTCAGGGCGGCAGAAAGGCCAAAGAAGATGGAAGCGCTGAGTTTGCGCGATGACATGGGCGACAAGTCGGCACTGGCCGCCCAGAACTCCCTGCAGTTGATCGCCTTTTCCATTGGCGAGCAGACCTATGGGGTGGAAATCACCACGGTGCGGGAGATCCGCGCCTGGAACGGGGCGACGCCGCTGCCCAATACGCGTGAGTTCGTGCGCGGCGTCATCAACTTGCGAGGCACCATCGTGCCGATCTTTGATCTGCGTGCGCGCTTTGGCGACGGGCAGACGTCACCTACCAAGAACCATGTCGTGGTGGTGATGAGCGTGGGCGACAAGTGGGTGGGCATTCTGGTCGATGCTGTGTCGGACATTCTCACCGTATCCCGCGACGACATCCACAACGTACCAGAAGGCAATTCAATCGACACCGAATTGCTCAACGGTATCGTCACCCATGAAAGCCGCATGGTCGGGTTGATCGATCTGCACGCCGTAGTTAGCGGCGCCAAGATGGATAGCTGAAGCTTCTTGCGGCTGAATAAGAGAAGGGGCGCCTGGCGCCCCTTTTTTGCGTCCAGCGGCAGCTATGTTGTGGAGGTGGTGGCACCCATGCCGAACTATACCTACAAAGATCAATTTCCAGCAGGGCGAGAACACCGAGGTTCTCACTATCCCGCCGGGCCCCAGCGGACCGGCAGGATCGAGGTGGATCGCGCTCAGCAAGCCCACCTTGGCATTCACGGCACCCCCGAGCCTGCCCAGATCGACAAGACCCGCTCACATGGTTGCGTGCGGCTGATCAATTGGGATGCCGAGGAGCTCGGTGCCATGGTCGCGCCGGGCGTGCAGGTGGTGTTTTCGTAGAACGCCCTAAAGCAAAAGGCCCTGCATGGCGCCTTTAGTTGATCAGCCTAGTTGGGTTGCCGATCAGAACAGTTCGGCATCACCATGGCTTTGATGGGCCGCGATGCCGCTCAGGGCTGGAACGCGTAGCTCATCGAGGGTGAGGCTGGACCAGATTTCGTCATAAACGCTGTCCGGGGCGGTGGGCGGCAGAAGAGCAAACTGTCTGACCGCCAGCGCCATGTTATGGCAGCGTTGCTCGATCCTGTCTTGACCCTGGAGAGCGGTGACGATTATCTGCACGGCTTGCCTTATTGTGGGGTCCTTTGCCACGTTCTTGTCCGCCAGTACCTCCAGAGCCTCGGCTATGCCCTCGACCATGGACGCTGTCTGACGCGCCGTCTCGTCGAGTTCTCTTGCGAGTTTTTGGAGTGACATTGGAGGATCCCTAGCCCGATTGGCTTCACTCTATGCGCCTATTCCTAAAGTCTTCTTGCGCCGGAGCAGGGTTGGGGGTGGCTCTTTGCGCGTGGTTAGCGTTTAACTAACGAGTTTGCCAGTACCATCGAACTCCATGCTGGCCGGAGTTGCAAGACGACGATGGGACTGCCCAATTCTCTTCCCCCTGAATTTGATCGTGGTGTGGTCACCACTGTGCACCAGGGCGATTGCCATGTTTCGGGCGAGCCTGACCTGACCTATTCCACCGTATTGGGCTCGTGCATTTCCGCCTGTGTGCGCGACCGCGTCGCCAATGTGGGCGGCATGAACCATTTCCTTCTGGCTGAGCAGTCCGGTTCCGCCAAGGACCGGTATGGCGCGTCGGCACGCTACGGTGCTTTCGCCATGGAGCAATTGATCAATAAGGTCTTGACCAAGGGAACCGGCCGCAAAAACAACCTTGAGATTAAGGTTTTTGGAGGGGGCAAGATCAACTCGACACTTGACGATGTGGGTCGCAAGAACATCGAGTTCATCCGGCAGTTCTTGGCCGATGAAGGCTATGTCGCAACCAGTGAAGACCTTGGCGGCACTTATGCGCGGCGCGTCCTGTTCAAGCCTTTTTCCGGTCGGGCTTTTGTGAAACGACTCGACAGTGTTGCCGGCGACGACGTGGCGCGCGAAGAAGTCGCCCTGGCCCGACGCCGCGTCGTTGTTGCGGCTCCGGTGGACGATATTGAGCTGTTTTGACGGCTCAGTCGGCTGGATCGATCCACCAGTCCGCCCGACCGGTCTTTACGCAATCTAAGCAATGAGCCCGGTAGGATCGGCAGCGGTCAGTTAGCCCACGAGGCCACCTGACGCAGTTGGCTTGAATGGGGGACTGAGCCGCATGGACCAGGGGGAAATTTCGCTCAGTGACCGTGAATTCACGCGGGTCAAGAGCCGGGTCTACCAGGTAGCCGGCATCTCGCTGAGCGACGCGAAACGGACGCTGGTGGTGTCGCGGCTGTCCAAGATCGTGCGGTCGCTTGGTCTTGGGAGCTTCGATGCTTATCTAGACTACTTGGAGCGTAGTGGCTCGGGCCCTGACGGGCAGGAATTCGTCAACGCGTTGACCACCAACCTGACCCGTTTCTTTCGGGAGGACCACCACTTCGAGCATCTTCGAGCGTATGTTGGCACGTTGATAGAGCAAAAGCCGCGGGGTACACGGTTGCGCATCTGGTCGGCGGGCTGCTCCACCGGGCAGGAGCCCTATACGATCGGCATGGATTTACTGGCCGCCTTCCCTGAGTTACGGCGGTGGGATTTCAAGATTTTGGCCACCGACATCGACACGGCAGTGATCGCCAAGGCCGCGGGTGGTGTTTACCCCGAGAATGAGCTGGCAGGCCTGTCGCCCGAGCGGGCGCGCATGCTGGAAAAGTTGGGCGACGGTACGGTCCGCATCCCTATTGCCGCGCGTGATCTCGTGTCGTTTAAGCCGCTGAACTTGATCGCTTCGAGCTGGCCGATGAAAGGGCCGTTTGACGCCGTGTTCTGTCGCAATGTGGCGATCTATTTCGATAAGCCGACCCAAGGCCAGGTTTTCAGCCGGCTAGGCAAACTTCTGGCGCCAGAGGCTTTTCTCTATATCGGGCATTCAGAGAATCTGGGCTCGGGAGGCGAGGGTTTTCGCCTTGTTGGAAAAACGATCTACCAATCGCGCCAAAAAGCGAACAAGCGAGAAGCAGCATGAGCATCAAGGTTCTGGTTGTCGATGACTCGGCGCTGATCCGTGAAGTGCTCTCACGCATGCTGATGCGCGACGGCGACATCGAGGTCGTGGGCACAGCGACCGACCCGATCGACGCGCGGGAAAAGATCAAGGCGCTGAACCCCGATGTCGTAACGCTCGACATCGAAATGCCCAACATGAATGGGCTGCAGTTTCTAGACAAGCTGATGCGGCTGCGGCCCACCCCAGTCGTGATGGTGTCGACCCTGACCAAAAAGGGAGCCAGCGAAACCCTGCTCGCTTTGGAATTGGGTGCCGTCGACTTCGTGGCCAAGCCCAGCGCTGATGCCGAAGGGGGTCTCGATGCCTTTGGCAGCAATCTGCGAGACAAGATCCGCGCGGCTGCCAAGTCCGATGTGCGCGGGCGCTCAAGCGAGCGTGGCGAGGCTCCGAAGCTCGCCATCAAGTCTGCTGCCGCCCCGCAAGGCGCCCTTATCGCCATTGGCGCCTCGACAGGCGGCGTTGAGGCCATTCGGGTCGTGCTGTCCGGCATGCCACTGGATTGTCCCCCAATCGTTATCGCCCAGCACATGCCGCCTGGATTCACCGCCCGCTTTGCGTCGCGGCTTGATGAAGTCTGCGACCTGAAGGTGCTTGAGGCCGAGGATCGTGCGCCGCTTCTGGCCGGTCACGCCTACGTGGCGCGTGGCGACTACCATCTCAGGGTTGAGCGCTCGGCAGGCCTGCTGCGAACCCGGCTTAGCCAGGATGGGCTGGAAAGCGGTCACCGCCCAAGCGTCGACGTGCTGTTCAACTCGGTTGCGCAAGTTGTGGGGTCGATGGCGGTTGGCGCCATCCTGACAGGAATGGGACGCGATGGAGCCCGCGGCCTCAAGGCCATGCGTGAGCGTGGCGCCTATACGATCGGGCAGAGCCAGGCTTCGTCGCTTGTTTATGGAATGCCGCGCGTTGCTTGGGAGGAGGGCGCAGTGGTCGAGCAGGCACCTGTGGAGGCAATCGCCGGGCGGCTCGCGTCAGCCCTTGTTCGGCTCAAGACAGCAGCATAGTGGCAAGACAATTGTAACGCTTGTTGCCTAGTGTCTGCTCAACGGAACGCAGTGGTTCCGGGCGCTCAGAAGGTGAAGAACGATCATGCCCAAAGCAAGCGCTGTCAGCGTTCTGATTGTTGACGATCAGCAGTCCATGCGCGGAATTGCAAAGTACATTTTGAACCAGTTGGGGTTCAAGGACATCATCGAGGCCAAGAGCGGTCGCGACGCGCTTGGCAAGCTTGAAAAAGCCAATGTCGATCTCATCATTTCTGACTGGAACATGGATGATATCGATGGGCTGACCTTGCTCAAGGTCATCCGCAAGCATCCGCGCACACAAGCCATGCCGTTTATCATGGCCACGGGTCGCTCGGACAAGGAGCAGGTCAAGGAAGCCATTTCCTTTGGCGTCAACAACTACATCATCAAGCCATTTGACGCGATGACGATGAAAAAGCGCATCGAAGCGGTGATCGGCGCTCTGAGCTGAAGCACTCGTGCATGGGTGGAATTATTGAACAGGGCCACCAACTGGTGGCCTTATTCGTTTTCTGGCGCTCAGATGAAAGCCTTCAAGGCCACCGCTTGTTACGATGTTTCGTGGTTTACTGTAGATTAAGTAAGAAGCCCTAAAGTCTTGGATGGACGCAGACCCTTACCTAGCCAGCCGAACGGCAGGCTTTTCATGACCTGGTTTATCCAGCTCTGACGCTATTCCGTGTTTCGTTTGGTGCGGCACACGCCATTGCGTCCGAAGGAGTGACATGCGTTCTTTGTTTACCGGAAGTATTGCGCGCCGCCTGTTCAGCCTGCTGGCCGTTTTCGCCATCGGATTTTGCTGCCTTGTTGGCTACCAGTTGGTGGCACTGCGCTCCAACCTTGATCAGTTTAAGCGCACCGAGATTCAGTCCGTTGTGCAGGCCGGGGTCAGCGTCGTCGAGAATTACCACGCTATGGCCTCTGCTGGCACGATGGAAGAAGGGGCTGCCAAGGCTGCTGCGCTCGAGACGCTGCGTCACATGCGTTACCAGGGCGGGGAATATCTGTTTGTCGACAACTACGACTTCGTCAACGTGATGCATGCGTATCAGCCCGAAAAGGAAGGCACCAATCGCGCGGACGTCGTCGACGGCAACGGCAAGCTCTATCTCAACGAGATGATCACCGCGGCCAAGGCCGACGGATCCGCCTTTGTTTCCTATGCCTTCAAGGATAAGGACGACAGCTTCAAGGATAAGGTCACCTATGCCCAGGCGTTCGAGCCTTGGGGCTGGGTTATCGCCTCGGGCGTGCTGCTGACGACGGTTGAAGCAATTTTCTGGCAAACGGCGCTGACAAGCGCGCTGATCACGCTTGGCGTGATGGTGGTGATCCTGGCACTGGGCGCGCTGATTGCCGGTGCCATCCGCAAGCCCATCATAACGCTGACTGCCAGCATGCGTCGGTTGGCTGAGAACGACTTCGATATCGATCTCCCCGAAATGGAGCGGAAGGACGAGATTGGCGACATGGCCCGCGCCGTTGCGGTATTCCGCACCAATGGTCAACAACTGGCGCACATGACCGCTGAAGAGCGTGAGGCTGCGTTGCGGCGCCGGGCAGAGCGCTCGGATATGATGGTGGCGCTCCAGGCCGCTTTCGGCGAGGTGGTGGACGCTGCAATTGCCGGCGACTTCTCCAAGCGCGTGCACGCCCAGTTCGCCGACCAGGAATTGAACGCGCTGGCCAAAAGCGTCAACAGCCTTGTCGAGACCGTGGATCGCGGCATTGGCGAAACGGGAGACGTGCTGTCGGCACTGGCCGACACCAACCTCACCAAGCGCATGCATGGTCATTACCAGGGCGCTTTTGCCAAGCTCAAGGCAGACACCAATGCAGTGGGCGACAAGCTGACCCATGTCGTTACCCAGTTGCGGGCAACGTCGCGGACGCTCAAAACCGCGACCGGAGAAATCCTGGCCGGTGCCAACGACCTCTCGGACCGCACCACCAAACAGGCCGCGACTATCGAGGAGACCTCGGCGGCCATGGAACAACTTGCCAAGACCGTGGCCGAGAATGCCCGCATGGCTGGCGACGCCAATGGCAAGGCACAAGCCGTGTCGAGCAGCGCGGCGCAGAGTGGCGGAACCATGACGCAGGCGAACCAGGCCATGGAGCGGATCACCACGAGTTCGGGCAAGATTTCGAACATCATCGGCATGATCGACGACATTGCCTTCCAGACCAACCTGCTGGCGCTGAACGCCTCCGTGGAAGCGGCGCGCGCCGGTGATGCCGGCAAAGGGTTTGCCGTGGTGGCGGTGGAAGTGCGCCGCCTCGCGCAATCGGCTGCCAGTGCGTCCTCCGACGTCAAGGCGCTGATCGAGCAAAGTGCCAACGAGGTTCGGGGCGGCAGCAAGCTGGTGTCCGATGCATCTGCGCAGTTGATGGCCATGCTGCAGGCCGTTAACGAGAATGCCAGCCTGATGCAGTCGATCGCCGAAGCCAGCCGCGAACAGGCTGCCGCAATCGATGAAATCTCGGTGGCGGTGCGCACCATGGACGAAATGACCCAGCACAATGCTGCGCTGGT
>CAKTFF010000049.1 GCA_934553185.1 uncultured Devosia sp. | reverse complement strand
GGCATGGAAGTCACTGGCGGGCTCGAAATGATCGGCCAGCGGATTTCGGAGGACATCAGCACCCGCTCCCGCGAAGCGGAGGTGCTGCTGAGCGCCCTCACCCGCCAGCTCGACGAAACCGTTTCCATCCAGCTCAACGCCATGGACAGCCGCCTTCAGTCGGCGGTGATCGAGATCAACGGCGCGCTCGACGATACCTCGGAACGCGCGCGGCTGACGCTGTCCTCGGCAGGCCAGGATTCGCTGAGCCTCTTCGACGCCCGGCTGAACCAGATTGCCGAAGCGCTCGACAACCGCCTCCAGAACCTTGATGGGGTGATCGGCGACAAGGGCGAAGCCCTGATCGCCCGCCTTGAAGCGCAGGGCACCAGCTTTGCTGCCCGCGCCAACGTGCTGGAAATGGCACTCAATGAAGAATCGGGCCGCTTCAACGACGTTGTCGCCGAGCGCACCCGCGTCATGGACGAACTGTTGGCTGCCCGCACTCGCTCGATCAGCGAGGGCCTGGCATCGCGGACCCGCGAGATTGCCGATGCACTGGACGGCCATGCCGGCACCATCGCCGATACGCTGGATGGCCGCACCCGCGCCATCGACGACATTCTGGCGCAGCGGACGGGCGAGTTGACCAGCGCCATCGAAACGCGCGCCGTTGAGCTCGACGAAACTCTGGGCGGTCGCAGCCGCGACATGAGCGAGGCCATCCGCGTCCGCAGCCAGGAACTGGGTGAAACCCTGACGGGCAGCACCGCCGCCTTCGACCAGGCCATTGCCGGCCGGACGCAGCGCCTTGCCGACACGCTGGCCGAACGCACGTCCAACCTGTCGCTCGAACTCGAAACGCGCACCGAGACGCTTGCCAATCAGCTCGAAGAGCGCACCGCATCGCTGGTGGACCGGATCGATGATCGCACCGGCACACTGGTGCAAAGCCTCGAAGGGCGCGCCGAGAGCCTGGTTGGCCAGATCGACACCCACACGACGAGCTTTGTTTCCGCGCTTGATGGCCGCACCACCGCGCTGGTCGATCAGCTCGAGGGCAGCACCGGAACGCTGGTGGAGCAGTTCGAAACCCGCACCGGCGCGCTGGTGGGGCAGTTCGTTGATCGCACCGGCGCGCTTGTTGGTGAGTTGGACAGCCGCACGGGCGTGTTCGCGAACCAGCTCGATGCGCGCACCGGCACCTTCATCAGCCAGCTCGATAGCCGGACGGCTGCGCTTGCCGATCACATCGACACCCGCACCGAGGGGCTCGTCACCCAGCTCGACGAGCGCACGGGCTTGCTGGTGGAACAGCTGGACGCGCGCACAACAACACTGTCGCAACAGTTCGAAAACGGCGCCGGCGGCTTTGTGGATCAGCTTGATACGCGCACGGCAGCCCTCGTGCAGCGCATCGAGAATCGCGCCGGATCCCTGGTCTCCAGCATCGACGAGCGCACCGAAGCGCTGGTGGAGCGCATCGACGCCACTACCGGGGCGCTGGCGAGCGAAGTCGCCACCCGCACCGACCGGCTCGCGACGGAACTGGCCGGGCGTTCGGAAGAAATGCGCACCGCGCTCGATACCGGCACCCAGCAACTGGCTCAGGCGGTCGGCACCAGGACGCAGCAGCTCACCGAAGCTCTGGCAAACCGCACGGATGCGCTGAGCGATACCCTCGCCAACCACACGGCGTCGGTGGGCGAGACCATTGGCCTGCGGACCGCAGAACTGGCCGACACGATTTCCGCACAGGGCGAGGAAGCCCGCACGAGGATTGACGCCACCCTGCGCGGCGCCACCGATCTGATGGGCGAGCGAGTCTCCACCATGTCGTCGCTGCTGACCGACAAGGTGGCAGAGCTTAACACGAGCCTCGGCGATGGTCTCGACAGCGCTCTCGTTCGTATCTCCGAAGCCGAACAGGGCGTCACCGCCCGCATCGGCGTGGCCGGTACCACAATGGGTGAAAGCGCCCGCCGTGCCGCCGAGCTCATCGAAGATGGCGTCAACAATGCCCGCAATGCCATCGTCAGCATGGTGGAACAGCGCCTGGGCACCCTGCCCGAGGCGATCACCGCCCGGGCCGACATCACGGCCGAGCGCCTTGCGGCTCTCAACGCCTCGATCAGCACGTCGATCACCCAGTCCATGGCTGACCTTGAAGCGGGTGCAGACCGCATCGAGGAAACCATCTCGACCCGCATCACCGCCGCCACGCACAACATTGCGGCCGATATCACCTCGACTGCCAACCGCATGGACAATGCGGTGCGCACGGCAATTGAACAAATCCGGGTGGCGGCAGGCGACATCGACCAGCTGCTGACAATCAAGGCCGTGGACGCAGTGGACTCGATCGAGTCGCGCCTGTCGAGCATCAACCGCTCGGTGGAAGAGCACACCAATGCCTTCGCGGCACTGGTCAACGAAAGGTCCGAGCAGCTCCAGGGTGCCTTGAGCGGCCATGGCAACCTCCTGCGCGAAGCCTTGGGCGAAAACGCGCGCGAAGCCGAAGCCATCATGGCCACCTCGACCTCGCGCATCCTGTCCGATGTGTCGGCAGCTTTGGGCAAGCTCAACGACTCCAACCTTCTGCTGCAGCGCGTGCTGGACTCCTCGACCGCCAACTTGGCGAGCCTCGAAAACAGCGTTGCCCAACAGACCTCGAGCTACAGCAACACCGTTCGCGACGCGATCGGGCAGACCGAACAGGCCGGCGTCATGGTCAGCCAGCATGTGGGGGCTCTCCAAGCGACGATCCGCGCCATGGTGGAGGAGTTCTCCTCCGTCCTGGGCCGGCTCGATGCCGAGGCAGGCAACATGTCGCGTGCCGGCACGGCCCTTGCCGTCACCAGCGACAATGCCATCGAAACGCTGGAAGAGCGCCGCAGCGCCATGGACGCGCTGGCACAAAGCTTTGCCGAGCGTGCCGACGACATCGATGGCCGCATGCGCATCTTTGCCCAGTCGATTGCCGATACGGTCAATGACACCGAGCGCCGCCTGATCGGCGCCCGCCGGGCCATGGACGAGGCACTCAGCGCTACGACCGGCACGGTTGTCCAGACGCTGGAACAAACGACCGGCTCGATCACCGAGGCCATCCAGTCGTCTACCAGCAGCGTCAGCGATGCGCTTTACGCCACCAATGAGCGCTTCACCTCGACGCTGGCCACCAATGCCCGCGACGTTGACAGCGCCGTTCAAAGGGCAGCCGAGGCAGCTGCTGCTGCCCTCAACCAGACCTCGTCGTCTGTTCGCATGGCCATCATGGACCAGACTAACCAGGTCAATACTGCGCTCGAAGACAATGCCAACCGCGTCAGCGACGTTCTGGCATCCACGGCCGAAAACGTCACCGACGTTCTCACCAACACCACGGGAACGCTGGCCAACACGATCAACGACAGCGGCGCGTCGGTGCGCGGCGCCATTGCCAGCAATACCGGCCAATTGCGCAATGCCATCGAGCAGTCGACGGAAACCTTCCGCCAGGCGGTGGACGATACGTCCGGCTACTTCCAGCAGACCCTCGATGGCACCGGCGACCGGCTGCGTCAGGTTATGGACGAAGCCACCGGCGACGTGTCGTCACGCCTGGGTGAATTCCGCGAAACTGCTGGCACCGAGGGGCGCCGCGCCAATGCCGCGCTGCAGCAGGTCCAGCAGCAGATGGTCACTGAAATGCAGCGCGCCATCGAAGAAGCCAGCCAGCGCTTCAACGAAACGGCACGTGCCATGCGCGAAACGGCAAAGGAAGTGGGCAGCGAACTCGAAGCAACGCGTGCCGAGCTGGCGCGTGGTGTCACCGAACTGCCGGAGGAAACCCGCGCCAGCGCCGCGGCCATGCGCCGCGTCGTTGCCGAGCAGATCGAGGCGCTGAGCGAGCTCAACGCCATTGTCCGCAGCCAGCCTGCGACGCACGATCTAGTTGATCGCCGCCCCTCGCGCCCTGCCCCGCGCAGCGACTTCCGCGCGCCCGAACCGGCGTACCAGCCCCGTCAGCCAGAGCCGGCCCGCGAACCAGTTCGTGCAGAACCTGCGCGCACAGCCCTGGTGGATCCAATCCGCACAACGGAGCGTCAGCCCGAGCCGGTGCGCCAGCAAGAGCCTGCGCGTCAGCCCGAACCCGTCCGGCAACAGGAGCCGGTGCGTCAACCTGAGCCGGTCCGCCCGCCGGAGCCTGTTCGTGAAGCCGAGACCGCTCGCCAGCCTGAAGAAGCCCGTCAGCCGGAGCCGGCTCCGCAAGCACAGGCGCCTGCACAGGCTGAGCCAGCACAGCGCGATGGCGGCTGGCTCCGCGACGTGCTCCGCAATGCCACGGCAAAGCAGCAAAGCAGCCAGCCGCAGCAGGCCGGCCTGTCTGGGCTGACCGAGGAAATCGCCCGCGCCATCGACGTGACGGCCCTGGCAGATGCCTGGGCGCGCTACCAGGCGGGCGAGTCCAACGTCTTCTCGCGCCGCATCTATTCCCTGTCCGGCCAGGGCACCTATGATGACGTACGCAAGAAGCTCCAGCGCGACCCCGAGTTCGCGCGCACGGCACAGGCTTACATGAGCGAGTTCGAGCAGTTGCTGAAACGGGCTGCTGCCGGGGCGAACCCTGCCGCCGAGACTCGCGAATATCTGCTGAGCGATCGGGGCAAGGTCTATACGACCCTGGCCCATGCCAGCGGTCGCCTGAGCTAAACCAGGCGGATCAAACCAAAACGGCCCCGGAACAATCCGGGGCCGTTTTCTTTTGGCTGACAACTGCTCGAACCGACTGCATCCAATCTCCGAAGCTTGAGGATCTAGGCGGCCAACGCATCCTTGGGTGGGCGCAGGCGGAGCGACGCCAGCACGCAGACCACAGCGACCGAGGCGGTCACGGTGGAGTAAAAGAAGGCGTGTGCCCCGAAGTGCTCGAACAGCACGCCGAAGATGATAAGCGCCAGCATGGAAGCGCCTTGCTGCAGCATATTGGCAAAGCCCTGCGCCTCGGCCGCATTGGACTCGTCGGTCCAGTTAGCGATGAAATGGACCACGCCGAAATAGCCCAGACCGAAGCTGAGCGCATGGAGCATCTGCACCACGAAAAGCACCTCGACGGGCGGACTGAAGGCCATGGCCGTGAAGCGGACAAGCCCGCTGAAAGCCGCGAGGAGGATCATGGTGCGGGCGGTGATCCGTCCGCCAAAGCTGCGCCAGGCAAACATCAGCACGGCCTCAGCCGCTGCGGCAATGGCCAGCAAAGGACCGAAATAGTAGTCGGGCACACCCGTTTCGAGCCAAAGGAGGGCCGCGAAGCCGCCGACCACGGCATTGCTCGAATTGACCAGCGCAAAGGCGACGAGTGGCAGAACGAACCAGAGCTTGAGAGCATCGCGCAGCTTGGGGCGGTCCACCAGTTCCCCGAGCGTCTGCTGATGATCGGGTGCCCGGAAGCGCGGCAGGAGAAAGCCCAGCGCTGCCCGCAAGACCGACATGGCCAGAAAGAGCGGCACGAAGGCGCTGGCGCCATACACGGTAATCAACAGGCCAATGAGCCCCGTCCCAACCACATAGCCCACGGTTGCCCAGGCCCGCACCGCGCCGAAGTCCGTGCCATTGCGGCGCGTCATGCGCACCGTGGCCGCGTCGATCAATGGCGGGACCAAGCCCCCACTCATGGTGCATAGGCACCAAAACAGCAAAATGCCCCAGAACTCGTTGACCCAGAAAAGCCCGATGGGCGCAGCGGCGCTCAGAAGCGCAACCACGATGATAACGGAGCGCCAATCCTTGGCCTGATCGGCCACCCGGCCCACGACCATGTTGAGCAGCAGCAAGCACAACATGGGTACCGAGTTGATCAGCCCGATCTGATCGCCCGCTAGGCCATGTTCGCTGAGCCAGATGCCTAAGAAAACAGAGCTGACCGCGCCGGGGAGATAGACGGTGAACTGAAACAGAGAGGCGCGCAGCTCGGGGCTGGCCAAGCGCGTCGATACCGGTGACATGGGGTAAACTCCGGGCAAATCAGCGCCCGGACTCTTTCGTGCCCCGCATCGACTCGCAACGCAAGGGCCAAGTGCATCGCTCTCGCCAATGATGCTGTTCGCGTTTTCAGAGCGCTACGCGCTTCGTGGTCAGCCTACGGCGCGGCGCAAGCGGAACCGCCGAGGTTCGCCCACCACCATCTCGGTCCACTTGATCAACTCGAAGCCGCCATCGACATTTTCAACGATCGCCGTGCAGCTTTCGACCCAATCGCCGGTGTTGATATAATGCACACCCAGACGGTCATGCATGTCGGCGAAATGGATGTGACCGCAGATCACGCCATCGACGCCCGACTGACGCGCCTCATGCACCAGCGCTTCCTCGAAGCGTCCGATCACCGACACGGCATTCTTGACCTTCTGCTTGGCCCAGGCGCTCAGCGACCAGTACTGTAGACCCAGGCGCCGCCGCACCCAATTGATGGCGATGTTGACGCGAAGGGCGGCGTTGTAGGCCCAGTCCCCAACATGGGCGAGCCACTTGGCATGCATCACGACAACGTCGAACTGGTCGCCATGGATGACCAGATAGGTTTTGCCCGAAGCGGTGGTGTGGACCGTGCGGTCGACAAACTCGACCTCGCCGAAATAGGTGCCGAGATACTCGCGCAGAAATTCGTCGTGGTTGCCGGGCAGATAAACAATGCGGGTGCCGGCTGTCGCCTTGTCGAGGAGGAGCTGAACCAGGATATTGTACTCGCCCGGCCAGTGCCACGCCTTGGCGAGACGCCACCCGTCCAGAATATCGCCGACCAGGTAGATCGTTTCGGCATCATGGGCGCGCAGAAATTCGATGAGCTGGCCGACCCTGATCGGCTTCATGCCCAGATGCACATCCGAAATGAAAATGGCCCGAACCCGTCTGGTTTCGCGGTCATCCGCCATCAAGCAATCACTCCTGCTTTCCCGGGCGCACTTTATCCCGCCAAACGGCGTGAGGGAACTGTTCACGCCCAGAACATGGGGACACTGCTATTGAAGGGTCCGCTTCAATCGAACGATCCGCTCATAGCTTTGCTTGATCCGGGCCGCGAAAGCCGGATCGGCTTGGGCTTCCGCCACGAGGATATCGAGGATTTCACGGCCGAGACCTGCGCGATAATCCGCCGTGTTGGAGAACAACAGGATATCCATCCCCGCCCGCACGCCCATGGTGACGGTCTGCTCCAAGGTGAAATGATCGCGAATCGCGCCCATCTCGAGATCATCGCTGATCACCACGCCGTCAAAGCCGAGATCACCGCGCAACACGCCCTCGATCCATTGCGGCGCAAGCGACGATGGCGTCTGCGCGCTCTGGTCGGAATAGCGCGCATGAAAAAGGTGGCCGACCATAATCATGTCCACCATGTCCTCGGCAATCAGCGTTCGGTAGGGATCCAGTTCGGCATCTTGCCAGGTGTCGGTGATGTCGACAAAGCCCTGGTGGCTGTCAGCGGTCGAAGATCCGTGACCCGGAAAGTGCTTGAGAGCCGTTAAAAGTCCCGCCTCATGATGGGCGGCAATAAAGGCGCGATCATAAGTCGCGACCACGTCGGGATCGCTGGAGAAGGAGCGGCCGAAGCGGGCGATCACCTGATTCTTGGGATTGAGGTTAACATCGGCAACCGGTCCGAAGTTGACCGTGAAGCCCAGTTCAGCCACCGACTTGGCCATCCGCGCGTAAATGGCCTCCGCCTCAGCGGGCGTATTCGCTGCAGCAATGGTCGCAGCATTACCGATCTCGGAAAAACCGATGTCCTTGGTCAGCCGCTCCACTGCCCCTCCTTCCTGGTCCACGGTGATGAAGGGCGGCAGGGATGGTGAAGCCGCCAGAAATGCGGCGTTCATGTCGCTCACTGCAGCCAGGCTCTTGATGTTGGTCTTGAGCAGCATGACGCCGCCCAGCCGCCCCGCTTCGAGCTCTTCGCGCAAGGCGACTACCGACTTGTCATCGGCATCGTCACCCTGAAAGCCAAGGACGATCATCTGTCCGGCCATCTGCTCAAGCGTGGCGGCATGTGCCGGCAGAGATAACAGCATCATGGCCGCGACGGCGCCTAGGCAAACAAGTTTGGGGATCACGTGTGCAAGTCCGTCATCGAATCAATGCGCGACGATGCCGGTCAAACGAACGCGAAACAATGGCATGGCGCCGAATTGACCAAAGCCGCGCATAGAACCAGGACCAGCAAGCCTGCCTTCAAGGCGTTGGCCAATGGCCTGACATGACGATCATCGACAAGAGCTTGATCGTGTTGCCGTAGTAATCCTCGTCGCCGATTTCTCGTGCGACCACGTCGGCCCAGACGGCATCCAGCCAAGCCTGGTTGCGGCTGTCTACCATCGCCGAAACGCCAAACGGCGCCACAAAGGCCATCGATCCCCGCCCTTCGTCCATCGGGGTGCCATCAAGCTCATAGCCGTTTGCGATGGCATGGGGACTGCCGCTGGTCGCGGCCACGATCCACCTGTTCAGGGACGCCGTCGCCTCACGCGCTCGAACCTCGCCATGCAGCAGATAATCGAGCGCCAGGCGCCAAGGGTATCGGCAGGCATTCCAGGCGTAGTCGCCATCGTGCTCGCCTTCTAGGAACATGGTGGGTGCTGGTTGCGGAACGGTGTCGAGATCGATGATGAAATCTGGTACGAGACCGGTCTGTGGATCGCGTATCGCGTCGATGATCGCATAGGTCCGGTCGGCAACTGCGGACCAATCCCCTCCTTCTTCCAGGTCGGCGAAACTGCGAAGGTGCGACACCATCCAATCGGATGAACGGGTGGTTTGGGCGTAGGACAGATCGTCCGGATTGCCGACCCAGTCGCCGATCAGCAGATGCTTGCCCTTCGGTGCAACGTCGTACGTCATGATCGCATCAATGACAGACCGCGCTTTGGCGCGGTAATCGATCTCGCCCGTGCTGCCCCAGATTCTGTCCGCAAGCAGGAGCGCATAGGCGATGTCGAGGTCGCCATCGGTTGCGCTATTCGAGCCGCCGACATCAGCGCCCGCATCGGCGCAGCCCTCGACCTGGTTCCAGGCCATCAAGCCGGCCGAGGATTGGGCGGGATGATCATGGAAGAACCGCACCATACGGTCGAAATCTGATCGTGCTTCGGTGTCGTAGGCAGCCATCATCACCAGAGCCAGCATGCCATAGCCATGCGCTTCGGAGACGGTGATGCTTTGTGCTTCCGTGCCGCCATAAACCGGCTTTCCGTCCGCCGCGACATCCACAAACGCCCGCCCGTCGCCGCAACCATGCTGGAAGTAGACCTCCTTCCACTGTCGGTAGAAATCGAGCAGCGCCGCATCGCGCTCTGCGGCCGGTGCACTAGGAAGAATGGTGCCGGCCGTGTAGGGCGCAGCCATGGCCGAGAGGCAGGAGAACGCCACTAGGGCGGAAACAAGCATACGCAGTATCGCCCTCATCGAGGCCCTCATTGCCAAACCTAACGGTTCTGCCGGTTGTCGATCAGGTCATTGACCACCGCCGGGTCGGCCAAAGTGGAGGTGTCGCCGAGCGAGCCGAAGTCATTCTCGGCCACCTTGCGCAGGATGCGGCGCATGATCTTGCCCGAGCGGGTCTTGGGCAGGCCCGGCGCCCACTGGATCAAGTCCGGCGTAGCGATCGGGCCGATCTCCTTGCGGACCCAGTTCCGAAGTTCGGTCTTGAGCGCGTCATCGCTGGCTTCCCCGGCCATCAGCGTGACATAGCAGTAGATCCCCTGCCCTTTGATGTCATGCGGATAGCCCACAACGGCCGCTTCGGACACTTTGGGATGGCTGACCAGGGCGCTTTCAACTTCTGCCGTGCCGAGGCGATGTCCTGACACATTGAGCACGTCATCGACCCGGCCGGTGATCCAGTAATAGCCGTCCTCGTCGCGGCGGCAGCCGTCGCCGGTGAAATAGTAGCCCTTGTACTGGGTGAAGTAGGTGTCGATGAACCGCTGGTGATCGCCATAGACGCTGCGCATCTGCCCCGGCCAAGAGTCCTTGAT
>CAKTFF010000048.1 GCA_934553185.1 uncultured Devosia sp. | reverse complement strand
CGCGCACACGCACATGGCCGAACTCGTCTTCGACGGCGCGCTTAACCGCCTGGGCGATCTCGCTGACGGAATAATCGGCGGCGTTGCTGAGGGTTTCGGCCATAAGCTCTGGTGAGACAATTGCCCCGCAAGGTCAAGGGGCAGGGTAGGAGGCTATTCCGCGGCTTCGATCTCAATGGGATTGGCGAGATTGCCCATGGACTGAACGATGTGGTTCGCCAAGGCATCGAAGATGCCGCCATAGGCGTGGCTGGCGCGCTTCAGCGCAATCTGGGCATCTTCGAGCCGCGGCAGGCCGACCTCGTCGCTGACCACCCGAAGCCCGGGCCGCAGCGCACTTTCAGGCAGAAAGCCAATGGCAAGGTCGGACAGAACAGCACTCGAAATCGCCGTCGCGTTGGACGATGTATAGGCGATCCGGTACTCCTTGCCGCTGCGGTCGAGCGCATCCAGCGCCTCCTTGCGCCAGATACAATATTGCGGCCCGCACGCAATAGGAACGGGGTCGCTGGCGATGGCAGCGCCGCCATGACTGGCCACCCAGAACATCTTTTCGGTGCGAAACAATTCGCCATAGTTCTGATCGGTGCCCTGCGTGAAAACGATCAGGTCATAGCGCCCGGCCCGCATGCCTTCGAGCAGGTGTTCGGAGGCCATGCAGGCCACGTCCACCGCAATCCGGGGATGTGTGCGCTGAAAGCTCGACAAGAGCACGGGCAGGAGCCGAACGGCATAATCGTCGGGGACGCCGAAGCGGATCGAACCGGCGAGGTCTGCGCTGGAAAAATGATCGAGAATCTCGGCATTGGTGCGCAGCATCTTGCGTGCCCGCGCATACAGCGCCTCGCCATGCTGCGTCACCGTCACGCTGCGGCCATCCCGCGCCAGCAACGATTGGCCAAGCCGTTCCTCCAGTCGTTTGATCTGCATCGAAACAGCGGACTGGGTCTTGTTCACCCGCCGTGCAGCCTCGGTGAAACTGCCGCAATCGACGATGGCGCAAAAGCTCTGCAACTGGTCCAGGTCAAGTGGCGCGGTCATGGCAAGCCATCACTCGAATTGATCAACAACATGAAATCTATTTGTTAGACGAATAGTTGTCCAGCGCGTTACCTTTCAGGATCGGCGAGACAACATCTGTCCACTGCCTCGTCGACATTCACCTCTGGAGATTACCATGGCTCTCTCGCTTCCCGGCGAGCGGTCACTTGCGGCCGCCTCGCCCGTGCAACCCCTCGTCGCAATCCTGCGCTGGTTTGCCCAGGCACGAGCGGCCCGCACCCGACGAGCGGGACTCCAGGATATGCTTGAACTCGACCCTAGCCGCTTGCGCGACCTTGGCGTGTCCCGCGCTGATATCGAAGCGGCTATCGCGGGCACGGGCCTGGGTGGTCCAACGCTTCACGCTGCCCGGCGCCGCAACGCTCAGCTCTAAACCCATTGCGCCAGCCTAGCTTGGCTGGCGCTTCCCTGTTGGTTCGATCATCTCATGATGTTTGTGCCATCTCCGGACCGGTTTTGCCGCTGGTCCAGTTTCCTGATGACTTGCCGGACTTGTGCCTTCGGGCACCTGTCCGGCTTTTTTATTGTGTAGTGAACGCGACGCCGAACTCTTCGGCCGTCCGCCACACGACGCTGCACGGAAAGCGGCGCCCGTCATCCATCACCAGGTCGAACTGGTCCGGAATGCCGATAATGCTGGCAACCTTGAGCCGCGCTCCGGCAGCCGAAAGATTGCGCACGGTGCACTGGAAGCTGGAGAAGCCATTATTGATGACGATGCGTGCGCCTTTCAGCGTTCGCTGGCGCGGTGCTGCTCGCTTCTCATCGGTCATGGAACACTCCTGATCAGGGGAGTTGGTCGAACCCGTCCTTGAACCCGTTGAGCGATACGGGAATGCCGATCCCTTCTTCGGGGGTCTTGAACACCACGAAAATAGCGCTGGTGCCGCTCGACAGCGTGTCGATCAGGCTGTCATCAAGCACAACTTCCGCAACGCAGCCATTGGGCAGGCAGCGCACGAAGGCGACCCGGCCCATATCCTCGCCATCGACGTTGAGGCCCAGCCCATTGGGCAGCAGCACACCGAGCGGCGCCAGAACGCGCAGCAGCCGGGCTTCCCGGTCCGCCGTGCGCAGCACGATCACCGACAGGCCAACATTGGGTTGATCCTCTGCCGTGACGTTCTGGATGATGGCGCATTGCTCAAAACTGGCGCCCGGGGGCGTGTCGCAGCTAATCTGCCAGTCACCATACTCGGCGCGGACGGTGCCCTGCGCAAAACCTGCCCCGACGCTGCCAATGAGGGCGACCACGGCAAGACCCAGTCCGGCGAGGCGACGTTTCACTTGGCGCTGCACTCTATCATTCTCCGTCGAATCGGGTCTGGGCGGCTCGTTTGCCCGTTTTTTCGCAGCCCAGCCATCAAGTCAACCAAGGCTGCTGCCGGCCCCATATCGCGGGCAAACTGCGGCAGCGTTGAGGCGCACGCCCCAGCGGGCACAATATGACGCACACGCGGCCCAACTTGCCGCAATAGACTTGAGGCAGGGGATGTGATTTAGCTGCTCCTTGAGTTTTTCGCTCCGAGGTTGAGTCGGGGCGGCGTATGCCATGCCGCTATTTGCACCCTCAATCCCGGTGTGGACACACCAATTGAAGTCTACAGGGGGTTACAGGTGACCGGGCAGTTCAAGAGAAAGTTGGGGGCTTTGTCGGCAGCCGCATTGGCGCTGACCCCAGTTCTTGCCTTGGCGCAGGAAGAGGCAGGTTCCGCAGCCGGTCATCCGCTGCCGGGCCAGTTCCATCTGCAGCGCTCCGTCACGCCCATCATGGACTCCATCACGGCCTTCCATGACGGCATCCTGATGTGGACGATCTCGCTGATCGTCGTGTTCGTGCTGGCGCTGCTGATCTGGATCGTGGTGCGCTACAATGCCAAGCGCAATCCCGTGCCTGCGGCCTTTACCCACAATACGCTGGTGGAAATCGTCTGGACGGTTCTGCCTATCGTCGTGCTGATCATCATCGCCATCCCCTCCTTTGGCGTTCTGAGCGACCAGCTGACGACCCCCGACGGCGAGCGCAAGTACCTGGGTTCCAACATCTTCTCGTTCGGTGAAGTCGAAGTTCCCGCGCCCACGCTGACGGTCAAGGCGACCGGTCAGCAATGGTACTGGGATTACGAGTATGTGGATCAGGAACTCGGCTTCACGCAGATCCTGCTCAACGAAACCGACCGCCTGGCGACCAAGCCGAACCAGCCGCGCCTCTTGGCGGTGGATAACGAACTTGTTGTGCCGGTCAACACCACGGTGCGCCTCCAGGTCACATCCGACCCGCTGGGCGTGATCCACGCCTTTGCTCTGCCGTCCTTCGGCATCAAGATCGATGCGGTGCCCGGCCGGCTCAACGAAACCTGGTTCAACTCGCGCGAGACCGGCATGTTCTATGGTCAGTGCTCGGAATTGTGCGGCAAGGACCATGCCTTCATGCCGATCGCTATTCGCGTGGTCACCCAGGAAGAATTT
The DNA here is from genome assembly GCA_934553185.1 of uncultured Devosia sp. GTDB lineage: Bacteria > Pseudomonadota > Alphaproteobacteria > Rhizobiales > Devosiaceae > Devosia. The sequence continues at coordinate 6,480 of CAKTFF010000048.1, read as the reverse complement.
ACAGCCTTCATCGAAGCGTACCAGGCAGGCGACTATGCCGCCGGCAATGCGACGCTTGCAGCTGTTCAGTAAGAAAACGGGTCAGGGGAAACAATAAATGGCTGACACGACCGCCCACCTCGAGGCCCATGCGACCGGCCATGCCGGCGCCACGGACCACCATGAGCCGACCGGCTGGCGCCGCTGGCTTTATTCCACCAATCACAAAGACATCGGCATCATGTACCTGATCTTCGCGATCTTCGCGGGGATCATCGGTGGCCTCCTGTCCGGCGTGATGCGCATGGAACTGCAGGAGCCCGGCATCCAGATTTTCCACGGCCTTGCCGCCATGGTCTATGGTGTCAACGGCGATGCGGCACTCGACGCCGGCAAGCACATGTACAACGTGTTCACCACCGCTCACGCGCTGATCATGGTGTTCTTCGTGGTCATGCCGGCCACGATGGGCGGGTTTGCCAACTACTTTGCTCCCCTGATGATCGGTGCGCCCGATACGGCGTTCCCGCGCATCAACAACATCGCCTTCTGGCTCCTGCCGCCCGCCTTTATCCTCTTGCTGATGTCGCTGTTCTTTGAAGGCACCGGCCCGGGCGCGCTCGGCTTTGGTGGCGGCTGGACCATTTATCCGCCGCTGTCCACCTCAGGCCATCCTGGCCCGGCCATGGACTTTGCCATCCTCTCGCTCCACGTAGCGGGTGTGAGCTCGATCCTGGGCGCCATCAACCTGATCACCACGATCTTCAACATGCGCGCTCCGGGCATGACGCTGCACAAGATGCCGCTGTTTGCCTGGTCCGTGCTGGTGACCGCGTTCCTGCTGCTTCTGGCTCTCCCGGTTCTGGCTGGTGCCATCACCATGCTGCTGACCGACCGCAATTTCGGCACGGCCTTCTTCCGGCCCGACCAGGGCGGCGACCCGATCCTGTTCCAGCATCTGTTCTGGTTCTTCGGTCACCCCGAAGTGTACATCATGATCCTGCCGGGCTTCGGCATCATCAGCCACATCGTGTCCACCTTTTCGCGCAAGCCTATCTTTGGCTACATGGCCATGGCCTATGCCATGGTTGCCATCGGCTTCGTGGGCTTCGTGGTGTGGGCACACCACATGTACACGACCGGCCTCAGCCTTGACGTGCAGCGCTACTTCGTGGCCGCAACCATGGTCATCGCGGTGCCCACGGGCGTCAAAATCTTCTCCTGGATCGCGACGATGTGGGGTGGCTCGATCACCTTCAAGTCCCCCATGCTTTGGGCTATCGGCTTCATCTTCCTGTTCACCGTTGGTGGTGTGACCGGTGTGGTGCTTGCCAATGCTGCGGCCGACCGCGCGCTCCACGACACCTATTATGTGGTGGCACACTTCCACTATGTGCTGTCGCTGGGTGCCGTGTTCTCGATCTTTGCGGCCTGGTACTACTGGTACCCCAAGATGTTCGGCTACCTCTACAACGAGACCCTGGCGCAGGCCCATTTCTGGGTCATGTTCGTGGGCGTGAACCTGATCTTCTTCCCGCAGCACTTCCTCGGTCTTGCCGGCATGCCGCGCCGCTACATCGACTACCCCGACGCCTTCGGTTTCTTTAACCGCATCTCGTCGGTCGGCTACTACATCACCTTTGTCGCCATGATCATCTTCTTCTATGCGACTTGGGAAGCTGGCCGTAAGAAGCGCCCGGCGGGTGACAATCCCTGGGGTCCCGGGGCAACGACGCTGGAATGGACCCTGTCCAGCCCACCGCCGTTCCACCAGTTCACCACCCTACCCAGGATCGACTCGGCAAACGCTCACTAACAACCATCCGGGCCGCCATTGTGCGGCCCGTCCTTCCAAAGACGTAAAGGCAGGCCAGTGGCTTTCATTGACGATACGAGGAACATAGGCAGCATCGCTGGCGAGGCGCGCGTCGAGGATTACCTCGCGCTCCTCAAGCCCAGCGTCATGCAGCTTGTTGTGTTCACCGCCATCGTTGGCCTGGTTGTGGCGCCGGGCGGCATCAATCCGTTTGTCGCCATCATTGCCGTCTTGTGCATCGCTATCGGCGCCGGGGCCTCCGGCGCGCTCAACATGTGGTACGACGCCGATATCGATGCCGTCATGAGCCGCACGCAGAACCGGCCTATCCCCGCCGGCCGCATGCCGCGCGAGCATGCTCTGGTGTTCGGGCTCGTTCTGTCGGTTTTCTCGGTTGCTCTTCTTGGCCTTGCCGCCAACTGGGTCGCTGCGGGCCTTCTGGCCTTCACCATCTTCTTTTATGCCGTTGTTTATACGATGTGGCTCAAGCGCTCGACGCCGCAGAACATCGTGATCGGCGGTGCCGCAGGGGCGTTTCCTCCTGTGGTCGGTTGGGCTGCGGTGACCGGCTCGGTATCGCTCGAAAGCGTTGTGCTGTTCCTCATCATCTTCCTGTGGACCCCACCCCATTTCTGGGCTCTGGCGCTGTATAAGCAGTCCGATTATGGCGCGGCAGGCGTGCCCATGATGCCTAACGTCGCGGGCAACGCCTCCACCAAGGTGCAGATCTTCGTGTACACGGTGCTGTTGGCGGTATCCGCTCTGCTGCCGACCGTTTTCGGCTTCGCTGGCGCCATCTACACCTTTGTCGCCGTGGTTACCGGCGCCTGCTTCCTTTACCTGGCCTGGACGGTGTTGCGGACCCGTGAGGACGTGGCGATGCGCAAATCAGCGCGCACGCTGTTCAACTATTCGCTGAGCTACCTTTTCATCGTGTTCTTTGCCTTCATGACCGACAATCTGCTGGGCCGCTTCGGGAGTTTCTCGCTGTGAGCAGCACGCAGGACAAGATGGTCGCCGACACCCCGGAAGTGGCCGCTGCACGGGCAAAGATCCGCAAGCGTCGCTCCATTGCCATCGCCATTGCCTTGGCGCTTTTCGCCCTGACCTTCTACACGCTGACCATCGTCAAGATGGGGCCTGCTTTGTTTGATCGGGCTTTGTGATGGCTGATCTGACCCACAACACCGTCGACTCTAAGATCGCCGGTCGCAACAAGCGGGTGGCCGTGTCAGGCCTCCTCGTCGCCATGAGCATGGTGGGCCTCGCCTATGCTTCAGTGCCGCTCTATCAGCTGTTTTGCCAAATCACCGGCTATGGCGGCACGACACAGGTGGCCGGCAACGCACCCAAAGGCGCCATTGCGCGCGAGATGACGGTGCGCTTTGACTCCAACGTCGCCAATGACCTGTCCTGGTCTGTGAAGCCCGCTGCGGCCATCACCGACAGGATCGGCCTGGTCGACACCGTCAACTACGTCGCAACCAACAACTCGGACAAGCCGATCACCGGCATGGCCGTGTTCAACGTATCGCCTGAAAAGGCCGGCGTTTACTTCAACAAGATCGAGTGCTTCTGTTTCACCGAGCAAACCTTGCAGCCCGGTGAAACCGTTGACATGCCGATCGTGTTCTTTGTCGATCCCGAGCTGGCCGACAATCGCGAGCTCGATACCATCAAAGAGATCACCCTCTCTTACACTTTCTATGCTTCAGACAACGAGGGAAGCTGACCATGTCCGCCGTCGAAAAGAACCATGACTACCATATGGTGGAACCCAGTCCTTGGCCGTTCGTGATGTCGGCCGCGGTCCTGATCATGGCCATGGGCGCCGTTTTCTGGATGCACGACTGGACCCCGTTCGTGTTCTTCATCGGCCTCGTCGGTGTGCTCTACACCATGTATGCCTGGTGGAGCGATGTGGTGAAGGAAGCCAATACCGGCTTCCACACGCCGGTCGTCCAGATGCACCATCGCTATGGCATGATGCTGTTCATTGCCTCCGAGGTAATGGTGTTCTTCGGCTTTTTCTGGGCCTATTTCGACGGATTCTTCCGCCTCGACGACGTGGAGCAGTATGCCCGCGTGGCCGCAACCAGCGGCACTTGGCCACCGACCGGCATCGAATTGTTCGATCCCTTCCACCTCCCATTGTTCAACACGCTGCTGCTCCTTTGCTCCGGCACGACGGTAACATGGGCGCACCATGCCCTGCTTGAAGGCGATCGTGACGGGCTCAAGTGGGGTCTGCTGCTGACAGTGCTGCTGGGCGCTGTGTTCACGGGCGTTCAGGCGCTGGAATATTCCGAAGCCGGCTTTGGCTTTGCCGGCTCCATGTATGGCGCCACCTTCTTCATGGCGACCGGCCTGCATGGCTTCCACGTTCTGGTCGGTACGATCTTTCTTCTGGTCTGCCTGCTTCGTGCCGTGAGGGGTGATTTCACGCCCGAGCGTCACCTCGGCTTTGAATTTGCCGCCTGGTACTGGCACTTCGTGGACGTGGTCTGGCTGTTCCTGTTTGCTTCAATTTATGTATGGGGCAGCTGGGGCGTGGCGATCCACCACTAGCCAGCCCAAACAAGATCAATGGGGCGCAGCAACCAGCTGCGCCCCTTGTTTTTTGGAGAACCAATGGCCGAGCCATCGCCCTTTGTTTCCGGTCTGTTGTGCCGCTGCCCGCGCTGCGGGGAGGGCAGGCTGATGCGGGGCTATCTCAAGGTCGCGCCTGTCTGCACCGAATGTGGGCTCGACTTGCGCTGGGCCGATAGCGGCGACGGTCCCGCAATCTTTGTGATTTTTCTGGTGGCGCCGATCGTTATCCTCCTCGCATTGGCAGTCGGGGCGGGGTTCAATCCGCCGCCTTATGTGCATCTGCTGCTTTGGATACCCACAACCTTGATCCTGTCCCTCCTTCTGCTGCCCCCCTTCAAAGGCGTTTTGGTCGCGCTCCAATACCGCCATGACGCCCATGAGGGACACCAATGAGCGAGCGGCGCGGCCTTGGAAGGGTAATGACGTGGACCTTTGTGGTGCTGATGTTGGCGCTTGCCGTCACCTGCGCCTGGCTGGGCAACTGGCAAATGCAGCGGCTGGGCGAAAAGGAAGCGCTGATCGCGGCCGTGGCCGAGCGCACCGAGGCCGAGCCCATCGCCGTGCCGCCCACCGACCAATGGGTTGGATTGGATGTGGACGCCCTTAACTTCCGGCCGGTTTCTCTCACCGGAGCCTTCCGCTACAACCAAACCCTGACGGTGTTCACCAGCCTCGCCAATGCGCGCGGCACCCAATCGGGCCCTGGCTATTGGGTGATGACCCCCTTTGTTTTGGCAGAGGGCGGCACCGTTTTCGTCAACCGCGGCTTTGTGCCCGAGCACTTTCAGGAAGCCGCCGTCACCGATGCTGAAGGGCAAGAGGGACAGGTGACCATTTCCGGCATGCTGCGTCCATCAGAGCCTGCCGGCTTCATGACGCCCGAAGCCGACACGTCCAACCGCATCGAATGGGTGCGTGACCCTGCGCGCCTTGCGGCTATGGTCGATCCTGCGCTCGCGCCCATTGCCCCCTTCTATGTTGATCTGCCGGCCGGCGCGCCGGGCGAGCTGCCCCAGGGTGGCGAGACGGTGATCGAGTTCCCCAACAATCACCTTGGCTACGCCTATACCTGGTACGGCTTTGCCATTGTCGCCGTGGTCATGCTCGGCTTCTGGCTGCGGCGGCAGCTTACGGGCAGCAAGCCTTGACCGGCGAACTTGCGGTTCACGGGCTGTTTCACTAGGTTGCACCAATTCTATGGGAGGGCATATTCCCCCAATGCAGTTTGTTTCGACGCGCGGCCAGGCACCCGTGCTTGGCTTTTCCGACGCCGTCCTCTCCGGGCTGGCCTCCGATGGCGGTCTGTACGTGCCGCAGAGCTGGCCCCAGGTCAGCCAGGCTGCGATCGCCTCCTTCGCCGGCAAGCCTTATGCCGATGTGGCCTATGCCATCATCAGCCGGTTCACCGATGGCGAGATCGCGGCCAATACACTCAAAGCCATTTTGGGTGAAGCCTATGCTTCCTTTCGGCACCCCTCGGTAACCCCGCTGGTCGAGCTGGAGCCCAACCACTTCGTCCTTGAGCTGTTTCACGGACCGACGCTCGCCTTCAAGGACATCGCCATGCAGTTCTTGAGCCGCGTGGTCGATCACATCCTTGCCGAGCGCGGCCTCAAGGCCACGATTGTGGGCGCGACTTCGGGTGACACCGGTTCGGCGGCTATCGAGGCGTTTCGCGGGCGCGACACCACCGACATCTTCATTCTTCATCCTCAGGGCCGCACCTCCCCAGTGCAGCGCCGGCAGATGACCACAGTGCTTGATCACAATGTGCACAACATCGCGCTCGATGGCACGTTTGATGATTGCCAGAACATCGTCAAAGCGATGTTCAACAACCATCGCTTCCGCGATCGGGTGCGCCTGTCTGGCGTCAACTCCATCAACTGGGGGCGGATCGTCGCGCAAATCGTATACTATTTCACGGCCGCTGTTTCCCTCGGTTCGCCGGGCCGTCCGGTGAGCTTCACCGTGCCGACGGGCAATTTCGGCGATGTTTTTGCCGGCTATTGCGCCAAGGCCATGGGCCTGCCGATCGAACGGCTGATCGTGGCCACCAATGCCAACGACATCCTGCGGCGGACGATGGACAC
>CAKTFF010000047.1 GCA_934553185.1 uncultured Devosia sp. | reverse complement strand
GCCGGCCGTGTTACCGGGGTGCGTGACCAACAGGTGGAGATTGGCATGATGCGCACGCCGGATGGTCATAGCCGGCTGGAACTCGTTCGCTTCCTTGCGCCCGCGCCGTCGTCCGACCACCGGATGGCAGGGTCTGACGCGCTTGGCTATTAGCGGATGATGTTTGCCGTAGACGATCTCGACGACACGCTCGAGCGTCTCTACCGACATGGGGCGAAGCTGGTAGACGAGGTGGTACGCTTTGGAGACACCTACAGGCTTTGCTATATCCGCGGACCGGAAGGCATTCTCATCGGGCTGGCCGAGGAACTGGGCTAATGCTTAGCGTCTCCGCTCCAAACTCCAGGCAGCGTAGAGTTGCTGGAGCTCGCCGAGCGAGTTGCATATGACTACAGGCAGGTCGTAGCCGGCTGCCATCTGCCGGTATTTGCCTGCGTTACGACTTTTCCAGATGAAAGCAATCATCTCCCACTTAATGCTGTCCCTGCCGCCCGCCACGCTGCCGACCCGGTTGGACTCGAACAGAGTGCGGCGAAAGTAGCGGACATAGCGCTTGAGAAAATGGTCATCGATGATGATCACGCCGGTTGCGCGGGCATAGCGTTGCGGCATGATCGCAGAATAGTTGCCGTCCATGACCCACTCTTCATCAAGAATGGCGGCTTCGTGCAGGGCGTGGAACTCCTTGGTGTTGCGCGGCTCCCAGTCCGTGTTGGGTAGATGGCTGAAGAGGTCGAGATGGATTGCTGGAACGCCGAGCTTGCGGCTGATTGCATCAGCCAAAGTCGACTTGCCGGCATTGCTGGGGCCGTTGATCATGATACGGCGGCCCAGAGCCGACAGGGGTAGGATGGGGTGCATTTTCAGTTCCGATATGCTGGGATCGGGGTGGAAAAGGCGTGAAATGGAAATCCCCGCCGCAGCGGGGATTTGTTGAGGTTCATCTTATTCCGGCTGCTGGTCCTTGCCGGTATAGACTTCCTCGACCCAGAACTGGTCGCGGCGGTCGAAGCCGTTGAAGGGGGTGAGCGAGGCCTGAGTATAGGCGCCCATCAAGCCGAACTCGATCCAGTCGTCTTCGTCGATATCGGCAGGCAGGGTGAAGACCTGGGGCAGCACGTCGTAGCTGTCGCAGGTGGGACCCCAGATGGTGAACTCGGAAAAGTCCTGGTCATTGTCATGGACGCGGGCGCCGCGCCAGACGCGGACCGGTGGGGTGAAGTGCATGAACTTGACTTCCATCAGCGAGCCATAGGCGCCGTCATTGACGTAAACCGACTGGCCGCCGCGCTGATGCTTGACGCGTAGGAGCAGGGAGGTTGACGACGTCACAAGTGCGCGACCCGGTTCGATGATCAGCTCGGGTTTGCGCTTTTCGCCGAAATGGTCGTGGACCGCCGTGGCGATGGTCTCGAAATAGTAGTCCATCGGCGGGGCTTCGCTGGTCGGGTAGGGGGCCGGATAGCCGCCGCCGATATTGAGGCGCTTAAGCTCAATGCCGGATTCATCGACGATGCGCGCCGCTGCCGCGATATGGCGCTCATAGGCATAAGCGTCTTCGCACTGCGATCCGACATGGAAGCAGAGGCTGGGCGTATAGCCCATCTGATCGACCATGGAGACGATCTCGGCTGCACCCTGTTCCATGACGCCGAACTTGATGCCGAAGTCGTAGGACTTGAGCGCCTTGCCCGCCTTGAAGCGGGTGGTGACTTCCACGTCGCGGGACGGGGACACGACGGCGGCAAGCTGGTCGAGCTGCTGAGGGTGGTCGATGGTGAAGGAGCGGACGCCGAACTCTTCATAGGCGCGGGCAATTTCGCGCTTGTTCTTGATGGGGTTGTTGTAGTGCATCACCGCGCCCGGCGCATGGTCGCGCACCAGCTCCATTTCGGTGTTGGACGCCACGTCAAAGGCCTTGAGGCCTTCGCGATGGAGCTGGGCGATGATGTGGGGGGAGGGATTGCACTTGACTGCATAGGTCAGCAGCCCGTCGAAGCCCTTGCGGAACACCTTTGTGGCCTTGTGAAGCTCGCGTTCGGAGAACAAAAAGGCCGGATAATCCGGGGCTTCCGCCGCGATCAGGGCGGAGGTGTTCGAATAAACGTGCTTCGGCTCGGTGGTCATGGACGACTGGCCTTTCGGGGCTGAAATATGCGGGAAACGAGCGCTGCATATAGGGACATGGACCCCCTCACGCAATGGCTTATTTGCCGCCTCAATACGACCGGCGTGTGACGCCATTTTCGTGACAGATTCCGGGCGTTTGGCTGATCCGAAAAGGGGCTTTTGCGATGGTGTTGCAATGAAAATGCGGACATTTATCCTCTCGGGTTGCGCTGTGGCGGTTCTGGCCGTGGGTGGGACGCTTGCTTACCGGCCGTGGAACGCGCCTGCGGTGGCGCAGACTGAGGCACCGGCGCTGTCCGAAGACCGCGTGGTGCCGCAGAGCGAAGGGCAGGTGCGCCTCAGCTTTGCGCCGGTGGTGTCGGCCGTGTCGCCATCGGTGGTCAATGTTTATGCCACGCGGGTCGAGCAACGCGCGGCGTCGCCGTTTGCCAAGGACCCGTTCTTTTCGCGGTTCTTTGGCCGCGGGCAATTGCAAAGCCGCCCCCGCGAGTCGCGTTCGCTTGGGTCGGGCGTCATTGTCGACCAGAGCGGTGTCATCCTGACCAACCGACACGTGATCGAAGGCGCTACGGAAGTGCGGATCGCCTTATCGGACGGACGCGAGTTTGCCGTCGATATCGCCATCGAGGATGCGCAGACTGATCTTGCCGTGTTGCGCGTGCGCGATCCAGGGCAGACGAGCTTTCCCGCCATTGCCTTTGCCGACTCTGATGCCCTGCCTGTGGGTGACCTGGTGCTGGCCATCGGCAATCCCTTCGGCGTGGGGCAGACGGTGACCAGCGGTATCGTCTCGGCACTGGCGCGCACGGGCGTTGAAAGCTCCGACTACGAGTTCTTTATTCAGACGGACGCGGCGATCAATCCGGGCAATTCCGGCGGCGCGCTGGTTGACCTTGATGGGCGCCTGGTCGGCATCAACACGGCCATCTATTCGCAGACCGGCGGATCGGTCGGCATCGGCTTTGCCATTCCAGCCAACATGGCGCGACTGGTCGCCGAGGCCGGCATCAGCGGCGGCGAGATCGTGCGCCCATGGTTTGGCGCCAAGATGCAGGCGGTGAGTGCCGATATTGCCGAGAGCCTGGGGATGACGGCGCCGCGTGGTGCGCTGATCGCCGAACTGGCGCCGGATGGTCCTGCCGCGCGAGCCGGCTTTGCGGCAGGTGACGTGATCCTTTCGGTTGATGGCGTGCGCGTGGATGACCCGAGCGGGTTCAATTTCCGGTTGGCGACCAAGCCGATCGGCGAGACGGCTGTGTTAGAGCGGCTGCGCGGTGGCAACACCGAAACGGTCCAGTTCACCATCGAGGCTGCGCCCGTGGCCGGGGAGGACATGCTGGCAACCATCGGCGAGGGCTCGCGCTTCAGCGGCACCAGCGTGCGCGAACTCGATCCGGCGCTCGCCGAGGCCAAGGGGCTGCCCTATGACGCACGCGGCGTGATCGTCACCGCCGTTACGCCGGGTTCTCCGGCAGAGCAGATGGGACTGCGGGTCGATGATGTGATCCTGGCGCTCAATGACGTGCCGATGGAAACGGCACAGGCCTTTGCCGATGCTGCTTCGCAGCGGGTGCGTACTTGGCAGATCATCATCCAGCGCGACGGACGCGTCAGCCGCAGCATCGTGGGCGGCTAAGGCATTGCGGTTTCGCCTTTTGGCAGGGCGGCCAATCGGCTAAAACCCACCCATGTCCGACCTCTTTGCCGCTGACCCCTCCGCAACTGACCGCGCACGCCCGTTGGCTGACCAGTTGCGACCGCAAACGCTTGATGAGGTGATCGGGCAGACGCATCTGCTGGGCCCCGACGGCACGCTGCGGCGCATGATCGCCAGTGGCCGGCTAGGCTCGCTCATCCTGTGGGGGCCGCCTGGTACGGGCAAGACCACCGTGGCGCGGCTGCTGGCCGACCAGATTGGCTACACGTTCGAGCAGATTTCGGCGGTGTTTTCTGGCGTGGCGGACCTCAAGAAGGTTTTTGAAAAGGCTAAGTTCGCGCGGCTGTCTGGCCATCGCACCTTGCTGTTTGTGGACGAGATCCACCGTTTCAACCGGGCGCAGCAGGATGGCTTCCTGCCGGTGATGGAAGACGGCACCATCGTGTTGGTCGGCGCCACAACCGAGAACCCGTCCTTCGAACTCAACGCGGCTTTGCTGTCGCGCAGTCAGGTCCTGCGTTTTGAGTCACTGGGGCCAGAGGATCTCGAGAAGCTGGTGGAGCGGGCCGAGGCGCTGACAGGCGGGAGGCTGCCACTCAACGAGGAAGCGCGGGCGACCTTGCTGACGCTTGCCGATGGTGATGGTCGGGCGCTGCTGGGTCTTGTGGAGGAAGTGCTGGCGTCAGCCAAGCCGGGCGAGGTGATGGATGCAGCAAGCCTGCTGACGGTGGTGCAGCGCCGTGCGCCGATCTATGACAAGGCGCAGGACGGGCACTACAACCTGATCTCGGCGCTCCATAAAACCATCCGAGGCTCCGATCCGGATGCGGCGCTTTACTACTTTGCGCGCATGCTGGTGGCCGGCGAGGACCCACTGTTTCTGGCGCGGCGGCTGATCCGCATGGCGTCCGAGGACATTGGCGAAGCCGATCCGCAAGCCCTACCCATGGCCGTGGCTGCACGCGACGCTTACCAGATGCTGGGCTCGCCCGAGGGTGAGCTGGCGCTGGCCCAGGTGGTGGTGCACCTGGCGCTCGCGCCCAAGTCAAACGCGGTTTACATCGCCTTCAAGGCGGCGATGGCTGTTGCCAAATCCACCGGCTCCCCCATGCCTCCTATGGTGATCCTCAATGCCCCGACCAAGCTGATGAAGGGGTCTGGCTATGGCGAGGGTTACATCTACGACCACGATGCGCCCGATGCTTTTTCCGGTCAGGAGTATTTTCCCGAAAACCTTGGGCGCCAGCGGTTCTATGAGCCGGTGGAGCGCGGTTTTGAGCGAGAACTGCGCAAGCGCGTGGACTACTTCGAGCGCTTAAGGGCAATCCGGAAGGGTGAGGCGGGTGAGTAACCCTTCATGGTGCCACGAGGTCGCGCCACGGTGAGCCTATGATCATGCCGCCTTTCCTGCTTGTCGGTCTCGGTGGTGCGCTTGGCGCAATGGCCCGGTTCGGCCTTACAAGCTTCATCAGCCGTTTGTGGCCCGCATCCTTTCCGCTGGCCACGCTGCTGATCAACGTTTTCGGTTCGCTGCTGATGGGCATCTTCGTTGGAGTCATGGCACGCCTGATGCCGGGCTGGCAGGAGCAGACGCGGCTGTTCGTGGCTGTCGGCGTGCTTGGCGGCTTCACGACGTTCTCGTCCTTCTCCCTTGACGCAGTGACGCTGCTGGAACGTGGCGAACTGCTTTGGGCGGGCTCCTATGTGCTGTTGTCGGTTGCCCTATGCCTCGTGGGGCTTTATCTCGGACTTTTGGTGACCCGGGGCGTGGCATGAGTGCGGTTCAACAGCGGCAGGTGGAAAGCGACGAAGACGGGATGCGTCTTGATCGCTGGTTTGCCCACCATTTCCCACAGCTCGGTTTTGGGCGGCTGCAGAAGCTGATCCGCAATGGCGAGGTCAAGGTCGATAAGGCCAAGGTGACGACCAGCACCCGCCTGTCGCCGGGTCAGATTGTTCGCATTCCGCCGATCGATGATGCGGATGCGGTCAAGCCGATCAAGATCAACAGTGGTGACGCGCAGTTCCTGCGCGACCTGATCCTGTATGAGGACGATGACATCTATGTCTTCAACAAGCCCCACGGGTTGGCGGTACAGGGCGGCAGCGGCACCAAGCGGCATCTGGACGGCATGCTGAAAAGCCTGCCCAACAGCAAAGGCGAGGCGCCGCGGCTGGTGCACCGGCTGGATCGCGACACATCGGGGTGCCTTGTGGTGGCCAAGACCAAGGCGGCGGCGAGCCATTTCGGGACGGTGTTCCGCTCCCGCTCGGCACGCAAAATCTATTGGGCGATCGTGGCCGGAAACCCCCACCCGCAACAGGGCGAAATCTCGTGCTTTCTTGCGCGGCAGAGCACCGAAGATGGCGAACAGATGGTGGTGGTCAAGAACGGCACGCCCGGCTCGCAGCACTCGATGAGCTATTATTCGACCACCGATACGGCCAGCCGGCGCTTTGCCTGGGTGACGCTGAAGCCGGTGACGGGCCGAACGCATCAGCTGCGGGTGCACATGGCGCAACTAGGAACGCCTATTATCGGGGATCCGCGCTACTTCAATATTGAGAACTGGCAGGGGGCGCCGGGCCTCAGCGAAGGGCTGCATCTGCATGCGCGGCGCATTGCCATTCCGCTGCGCAGCGGCAAGCGCCTCGATATTTCGGCGCCGCTGCCACCGCATATGCGGCAGAGCTTTGAAACGCTGGGGTTTGATCCCGACCGCTACGATGTCAGCGGTGACCCGGAGGATGGCGCGTGAGGCTCGTGATGTTCGACATGGACGGCACGTTGATCGACACGCAGGCCCTGATCACCGAACATATGGCGACCACCTTTGCCGCCCACGGCCTTGAGGTGCCGACGGCTGCAGAGTCGCGCCGGGTAATCGGCCTGTCGTTGCCGCTCGCCATTGCGCGGCTGGCGCAGAGCGATGACCCGGTGCTGATCGCGGCCATGGTGGAAGACTACAAGCAGCACTATCGGGCTTCGCTGGTGGCCGATGGGGAGCGGGAAGGCCTGTTTCCTGGAGCGCGCGAAGCGTTGGACGCCCTGCATGGGCAGCCTGATACGGTGTTGGGGATTGCCACGGGTAGAGGCCTGAACGGTGTTCACCGCATCCTGCAACTTCATGGACTTGCCGGGCATTTCATCTCCCTGCAAACACCCGATCACAATCCGTCCAAGCCTCACCCGGGCATGATCGACACGGCCATGCGGGAGACCGGAGCGTCGCCGGAGCAGACGGTGATGATCGGGGATACGACCTTTGATATCGAGATGGGTGTGGCCGCAGGTTGCCGTACGATCGGGGTGACCTGGGGCTATCATGAGCCAGACGAGCTGATTGCGGCAGGCGCAAGCATCATGATCGACCGCTTCGACCAGCTCAGCGGCGCCATCGACCAACTTTTGGACCAGACCTATGCGTGACCAGCTCGACGACATCCAAAAGCATCTCAACGACGGTTATGGTCGGGCGCAGCACCTCAACAAGGTCGAGCTGCCCAAACGCTTCTACAAGGACGTTGCTGCCGGGCCGGTGGAGGGCGGCTTTGTGGTCACGCTCGACAAGCGGCCGGTGCGCACGCCGGGCAAGAAGCTACCGGTCGTGGTGCCCGCCGCAGCGATCGCGACCACGATGGCCGCCGAGTGGGCCGCGCAAGGCGAGTTCATCGATCCGGCAACTATGCCCATGGTGCGGCTAATCAATTCGGCAATCGAGAGCGGCGAAGAGAACAATCCGGCGCTGCGCGCGGAAATCATCAAGTTTGCGGCAGGGGACCTGTTGCTGTATCGGGCAGACAGTCCGCAGGAGCTGGTTTCCGAGCAGGAAGTGGCGTGGGATGGGGCGCTGGTGAGCCTGGCCCGGCATTTTGGAGTCAGCTTTCAGCCAACCTTTGGCATCCTGCACCAGCCGCAGCCGCAGGCAACGCTGGACCGGATGGCTGAGGCGCTGGTCAGTGAGAACCTATTTACGCTGATAGCCATGGTGTCGATCACCGGACTGACCGGGTCGGGGCTTCTTGCCATGGGCCTGTGGGCGAAGCTCTTTTCGGCCGATCAGGTGTGGCGCGCCGCCCATGTGGACGAGGATTACCAGATCAGCCAGTGGGGCGAGGACGAGGAAGCGGCGGAGCGCCGGGCTACTCGCCGGGTGGAGTTCGATACGGCTGTGGCGGTGCTCGAAGCGGTGCGCGCCTAGCGGGAAGCGGCCTGCCGGACGATCCAGTCTGCCGTTTGCGGAGCGATCTCCCGCAGGGGCGCGAGCACAAAATCGCGTTCATGGGCAAAGGGATGAGGCAGGGAAAGGCGCGGTGTGTTCATCACTCTCTGGTCGTAGGCGATGATGTCAATGTCGATGAGGCGTGGCCCCCAGACCTCCTCGCGTACCCGGCCCATGTTGAGCTCGATGGCCTGAAGCGCGGCCAGCAGATCGAGCGGTTCTAGGGTGGTTTGTATCTCGAGCGCCATGTTGGCGAAATCGGGCTGGTCGAGCTTGCCCCAAGGCTTGGTGGCCAGCACTGTGGAGCGTGCGGTGATCTCGATTGCGGGCTGGTCTGCGATCTGCCGGACGGCTTCAGCGAGCTGCGCCGGAGGATCGCCGATATTGGCGCCGAGGCTCAGCCAGGTGAGGGCGCTCATGCGGATGGCCTGCGCCGATGCAGCTCGATGGCGGCTTCGCCTCGGACCATAGCGATGGGCGCTTCGGGCTTGCGGATGCGGACGATGATCCAGTCCAGGGCAGGAAAATTGTTGAACAAAGCCAGTGTGATAGCATGGGCCAGGGCTTCGATGAGCTTCTTGCGCTCACCCTCGAAGGTTGCTTTGACCACGTCGTAGATAGCGGCATAGGAGATGCCGCTGTCGAGGTCGTCGGTCTGCGCGGGGGCTGACAGGTCGAGGCCGATTTCGAGGTCGATGAAAAAGCGCTGGCCGAGCTTGGCTTCCTCGGCGAAGACGCCGTGATAGCCGTAAAAGCCCAGGTCTTTGAGGATGATGCGGTCGCCGGTGAAGCTGTCGGCCATGGGTTACTCCGTGCCTGCTGGTGGGCCGTAAAGCGTTGCCTGGGCGACGCGAAGGGCATCGCGGTTGGCCCGGACGTCGTGGACGCGGAAGATGTGGCCACCATTGAGGTAGCCCAGCACCGTGGTGGCAACTGTTCCGGCCAGGCGCGCGTCGGCGGGAGCGTCCAAAAGGCGCCCGATCATAGATTTCCGGGAGGTGCCGACCAACAAGCCTTGGCTTGCGGCATGCTGGCTGTTTTCTTGCGAAATTCCTGCGAGTTCGCGCAGCATGAGATAGTTTTCGCTCAGCGACTTGCCGAAGCCAAAACCGGGGTCGAGAATGATGCGATCTTTTTTTATCCCCGCTTCTGCTGCGAGGGCCAGACTGCGCGCAAAGAACGCCCGCATCGAATCCAGCAGCGGGACGGATCGGTCGCGATCCTTGTCCCAGTGCATGACGATAACGGGGACGTCATGGAGCGCGGCGACGTCCTTCATTTCGGGAGCGCCTTGGAGGCCGTGGACATCGTTGATGATGGTGGCGCCGGCCTGGATCGCCTGATCGGCAACGAGCGGCTTATAGGTGTCGATGGAGATGGGAGCGTCGATGCCACCGGCGACCAGCGCATCGATCACCGGCATGACACGGTCGAGCTCTTCCTGAACGCCGACTGGTTCGGCGCCTGGTCGAGTGCTTTCGCCGCCGATGTCGATGATGTCGGCGCCTTCGGCCACCATGGTCCGGGCATGTTCGACGGCAAAGGCGACGAGGTTATGCTGGCCGCCATCCGAGAAGCTGTCTGGGGTGACGTTAAGAATGCCCATGACCAGCGGGGTCTGGCCGAGCCTTAGCGGCTCGCGATTGGGCAGGGGTATGGTGTGCGTCGTGTGCATCGGGACACAACCTTTTAGTTCGACAGCCTCGCTTTGACGTCTACCGATTGCCTCGGGATAGGCAAGCCTTCACATCAGAAGGGCCAGACCAGCATGAGCATGGGCACGCCCACGAGCACGACGATGATCGATAGCGGCAGGCCTAGGCGCCAATAGTCGCCGAACTTGTAGCCGCCCGGACCCATGACCAGCGTGTTGCATTGATGGCCGATGGGGGTCAGGAAGTCGCAGCCCGCGCCGATGGCCACGGCAAGAAGGAAAGCCTCGGGGGCGTAGCCGAGATCGGTGGCAAAGGTAGCGGCGATGGGTGCCATGACCAGAACGGTTGCCGCATTGTTGAGGAACGGGGTCACCGCCATGGCGGCAACCATGATCAGCGCCAGCGCGCCCCAGCCCGGCAATTGGCTGGCCACAAGTGAGAGCCAGCTGGCGATGATTTCGGTGCCGCCCGTGGAGCGCAGAGAATCTGAGACCGGGATCAGGCAGGCGAGCATGATGAGAATGGGTGCATCGAGCTGCCCATAGACTTCGCGCAGGGGGAGTGCGCGGCTGACCACCATGCCGACAGCGGCAGCAAAGAAGGCGGGGGCGACGGGAACGAGACCAAACGCCGTAGCGCCCATGGCCACAAGGAGGATGGCGAGGGGGACAAGTCCGTTGCGGACGCTGCCGATGCGCAGG
>CAKTFF010000046.1 GCA_934553185.1 uncultured Devosia sp. | reverse complement strand
CAGCCGACGCTGGCGACCGATATGGGCGCGATGCAGGAGCGCATCACCACCACCAACAAGGGCTCGATCACCTCGGTTCAGGCCGTGTACGTGCCCGCCGACGATCTGACCGACCCGGCACCGGCAACCTCGTTTGCCCACTTCGACGCGGTGACGGTGCTGAACCGCGCTATCTCCGAAAAGGGCATCTACCCGGCTGTTGATCCGCTGGCCTCTAACTCGCGTATCCTTGACGCTAACGTCGTTGGCCAGGATCACTACGAAGTGGCCCGCCGCGTCCAGGAAGTGCTCCAGAAGTACAAGGCGCTGCAGGACATTATCGCGATCCTGGGCATGGACGAGCTGTCCGAAGAGGACAAGCTTGTGGTGGCGCGCGCTCGCAAGGTGGAGCGCTTCATGAGCCAGCCTTTCGACGTGGCCGAAGTGTTCACCGGCTCGCCTGGTGTCTTTGTTCAGCTTGAAGACACGATCAAGGGCTTCAAGGGTCTGGTCGCCGGCGAGTACGACCACCTGCCCGAAGCTGCCTTCTACATGGTCGGCACCATCGAAGACGCGGTCAAGAAGGCCCAGAAGCTCGCTGCCCAGGCTGCCTGAGCTTCTCGCCCATCGGGCTTGCCGCAAGCGGCAGGCCCCATCTTTCTCAAGGAACCTAAACCATGGCTGAAGGCCTCAAGATCGAGATCGTGTCGCCCGAGCGGCTGGTGCTGTCGGAAGTCGTGTCTTCCGTCACCGTGCCGGGCACGGAAGGTTATTTCACGGTTCTTCATGACCATGCGCCGTTCATGACCACTTTGCGCTCGGGCTTCATCACCGTGACCGGCCTTGGCGGCGCCAATCAGGTTTACTTCGTGCGCGGCGGCTTTGCCGACGTGTCTCTGGAAGGCCTGACGATCCTGGCTGAGCAGTCCGTGCCTTTCAGCGAATTCGACCACGCAGGCCTGCAGGCCCAGATCAAGACCGCGCAGAACGAGCTCGATGCGGCGCCGCTCGAGAACAAGTCCCTCGCCCAGGGAGTCGTAACGGGCCTCCTCAACCTGGCGCTTGAAGCCGGGCAGCTCAACGGCACCCATCTGAACTAAGGCTGTCGTTCTTAGACCCAACAACGCCCGCGTCAGTCGCGGGCGTTTTTGTTTGCGCAGCTCAGAGAGGCGCCTGCCGCTAGCTCAGGGCAGCGTCCACCAGCGCGCGGGCATGCAGTTCAGTCGTGTCATAAACGGGCAGGGGGCTGACGGCGTCGTCGATCAGCATGCCGACCTCAGTGCAGCCCAGGATCACTGCCTCGGCTCCGCGTGCCTGCAGGCGCCCGATGGCTTCTACATAGATCTGGCGCGACGGTTCGCGGATGATGCCGCGGCAGAGTTCCTCGAAGATGATGGCGTTGAGGTTTGTCCGATCGACCTCCGGCACCAGCACGTCGAGTCCGCGCGCCGCCAGGCGGTCGCGGTAGAATGGCATTTCCATGGTGAAGCGCGTTCCGAGCAGCCCAACACGGGTAAAGCCATCTGCGACCAGCGCGTCAGCCGTAGGATCGGCGATATGGACAAAGGGTATGCCGACCGCCGCTATGATCTGCTCTGCCACGACATGCATGGTGTTGGTGGCCAAGCCGATCACCCCGGCGCCCGCAGCGTCTAGCCCACGCGCAGCCTCAGCCAGGAACCGGCCGGCGCCGTCCCAATCACCCGCCGTTTGCATCTGCGCGATCGGGGCAAAGTCCACCGAATGGATGATCATGGGCGCCGAGTGGAGCCCGCCCAGCCGCGTCGCCACATCCTGGTTGATTGCCCGGTAGTAGTGTGCGGTCGATTCCCAGCTCATCCCGCCAAGCAGACCAATGGTTTTCATGATGGTTTAAAGCGCGCGGGGATCTCGGCGAATGCCTCAACGACCTTGAGATAAGCGTCTTTCTTGAACGGCACGATCAGTTCGGGCGTCCGGCTCAACGCCTCCCAGCGCCAAGCGCTGAATTCGGGCTTGAACTGGCCGTTGCCTGGCGTTGCGACATCGATCTCATTGTCCTCGCCCGTGAAGGCGAAGGCGAACCACCTTTGCCGCTGCCCGCGATACTTGCCCTTGAGCGCGACGCCGAGCGCTTCGTCGGGCAGGTCATAAAGGATCCACTCGGGCGCCTCAGCAAGGAGGCTGACAGAGGTGATGTTGGTTTCCTCGTGCAACTCCCGCAAGGCTGCCCTTAATGGATCCTCGCCCTTGTCTATGCCCCCCTGCGGCATCTGCCAGGGTGCGCCGTGCTCCGGTCCTTGCTCGGGATCGTCGCCCAGCTTGCGTCGCCCGATAAACACCTGGCCTTCGCGATTAAACACAGCAATGCCTACGCAGTCACGATAGGGCAGGCTTTCTCGGGTTGGACGCGATTTTGGCATAGGAGAAACCTCTTATTTCATTAGCGCACTGGTGGGCACCAGCGCGATGCCCTTGCTTTCGAGCTCGCGTGACCATTCACTAATGGCCCCGATTGAAATGGGTAGGGCGCTGGCGATACCGATTGCCTGCCCATTCTCCAGCGCCTCTGCTTCGAGGCTGGCCAGCGCCGCAAGAATAGCCTGGCGCGAGGGATTGCTGTCGATCACGAGGTCGGCCCGCCCAAAGGGAACCTTGTTGCCGCCGGCCAACTGGCTGGCTAGCGAGCGGTTGGACGAGCCGTCATCGAGATAGCCCAGCCCGCGCGCGCCCAGCTCTTCCATGATGGGCGAAAAGTCAGCGGCCGCGGCGCTGAAACGCGCGCCCATATTGTTGATCACCCCAACATAGCCACCAAACCGTGCGAGAAGCCAGAACAGCTTGTCCAGATTGGCTCGCGGCGTGTCACCGGTCAGAAGGGTCTGCGGCCCTGGGTCATTCTGAGGATAATCGAACGGCTCGAGCGGAATTTCGAGAAGGATTTCATGGCCTCCCTGCCGGGCAGCGGCAACGGTGGTCGCCAGAGTCTTGCCATAAGGGGCAAAGGCCAGGGTCACTGGATCAGGCAATTGGTCGATGGCATCAAGCGAGCCCTGCTCGTTGATGCCGAGCCCGGTGACGATGATGCCGATGCGCGGCGTGCCGGCGCCTGCGCTTGCGTCCAGCGGTCGCGCATAGGCGGCAAAAGGCGTCAATCCAGCAGCGGAGATGCGGGGAATGGGACCATTTGCGGTTTCTTCGCTGAGATCGGGCAGGACACCATAGGGGTCGGCCTGCCCCGCTGCAGTGACCGGGGCAACTGGCGAAACCGGCGCCGCGCCATCACTGGAGAACTGCTGAGGGTCGGCGGTGATGGTGACCGGGCCATTGCTGACCGAATTGGCAACAGAATTGGCGTTGATCGTCGAAGTGATCGCCACTTCCTCAGTCGGGCGCCCGCCATCGGGGTCGTCCACCAGCACAATGCGTAGCGCAAAGGCGCCGCCAAGCAAAACCAGAACGGCGAACACCGTTCGCGCCAAGGGGAAGTGCCGTTTGGCGCCCGGCTTGCGCTTGCGCCCGGTGAGCGGCGTGGTCAGGTCATTGGCCATTGGTGGTGGCCTCCGCACGGGAAAAACAAAGGGCGAGGCCGCGAATCAGCAGCCTCGCCCCTGGGCTATAGCATGGGCCGTGCCGACCCGTTATTCAGCCTGGGGCGGAAAAGCCTCGTTGGTTTCTTCCCCCTGCACGAGGTCGATGGCGTATTGCAGTTGCGCATCGTCAGCCTTTTCGGGCGGAACATAGACCGAGGAGCCGACGCTGTTTTCTTCCTGACCCTCGATGGTGATATGTCCGGCCAACCCGGCCTCGCCGATGATCTCGTCGCGGCCCTGGAATTCCTCGGGAACGACCTGCTTGATCTCGATGTCGGGCGTGATGCCGAGCGCCTGGATTGAGCGGTTGTCGGGCGTATAATAGCGGGCCGTGGTCAGCCGCATGGCGCCATCAGGCCCAAGCGAGATGATGGACTGCACCGAGCCCTTGCCAAAGGAGCGGGTTCCCACAAGCGTCGCGCGCTTATGATCCTGCAGCGCACCGGCGACGATTTCCGACGCGGACGCCGAACCGCCATTGATCAACACCACCATGGGCACATCGGCAATCAGGGCGTCCAGTTCATCGGGCTTGGCGTCGTAACGCGCGGACTCTTGCGGCAGGCGCCCACGGGTCAGCACGACGGCGCCTTGCTTCAGAAAGGCGTCCGCCACATAGACCGACTGATCGACAAGCCCACCGGGATTGTTTCGCAGATCCAAGATAATGCCCTGCGGCGCAACGCCGTCGCGCTCTTCGTAGATGTCCTCGATGGCCTGCTCGATGCCGACAAAAGCCTGCTCGGAGAAGCGGCTGAGGCGGATCAGGGCAACGTCGCCTTCGCCTTCCTCTGCCCCGCCTTCCATGCTCCAACGCACGGCGCGCATGGCGATGACGGCACGCGTCAGCTCAAAGTCGAGTGGTGCTTCAACCCCTTCGCGGAAGACGGTGATCTTGACCGAAGTGCCTAGCGGCCCGCGCATCTTGGCCACGGCGTCGTCCAGCGTCAGCCCCTGGACCTGAGTGCCGTCGATTTCGATGATCAGGTCATTGGCCAGTATGCCGGCCTCGGCGGCGGGTGTGTCGTCGATTGGGGAAACAACCTTGACCACGCCTTCTTCCATGGTGACCTCGATGCCAAGGCCACCAAATTCGCCGGACGTATCTTCGCTGAACTCCTCGTATTCCTGGGGCGCGATATAGCCCGAATGGGGATCGAGCGAGGTCAGCATGCCCTGGATGGCAGCACGGATCAGTTCCTGCTCATCCGGCGGATCGACATATTCGGAGCGAATGCGATCGAAGATTTCGCCGAACAGGTTGAGATCGGCATAGATTTCGAGCGGATCACGCGGGGCGGCCGCATTCTCCTCAGCGGTCGGCTCGGGCTCCTCGCCACTTGGGGCTGGTTCTTCCTCGGGCGCTTGGCCAGGGGCCTGGTCGGGAGCAGGAACCGGCGCTGGTCCGTCAAGGGGAACAGCAGGCTCTTCCACCGGCGGCGCGTCGGGAGCAGGCACGGGCGCAGTTTCCTGGGCAAGGATCAGGCCGGCCGGCACTGAGAGCGCCAGAACAGCGGCGAGCGTGCGAAGGGGCGAAAGGCGCATGAGGGTTCTATCCACTCTGTGTTGGGTTGGCCCACCATCCGGTTGGATCGACAGGCTCGTTGTTTTGTCGCAGTTCAATATAGAGGGTCGGCTGGTCCGCGCCAGCATTGGTGGTCACCGAACGGCCAATTGTGCGTGATCCCATCGTGCCCAGGGGCATTCCCATTTGCACAAATTGCCCGATATCGACTGTCACGGTCTCAAGCCCGGCCAGGAGGGCCGTGTAGCTCTCGCCGGTATTGAGAATGACGATTTGGCCGTAATTGAGGTAGGGACCCTTGTAGAGCACCCAGCCATCCGCGGGCGCCACCACCTGGGCGTCCGCCCGCGTCATGACAGACAGGCCCTGGCTGACGCCGCCAAAGCCGTCTCCGGCCCCGAAATCCACCACATTGACCCCGTTAGCCGGCATGGTGAGAAAGCCGCGCGCGGCGCTGAAGGGAATGGCCGGCTCGGTGCGTGCGGTGTTGGCGAGAGCTGTTCGCACCTGTTCGGGGCTGAGCACGGGCGCGTCGGGATCAACGGGCACGGACGGCGTGTTGTTCGATACCGCTGCCGCCCGCTCGGACAGCGAGCCGATCAGCTCCTGAAGTGTTGTTGCGCGCCCGGCCAGCGCCACGGCTTCGGCTTCTTCGGCGGCCAGTTGCTCGGTGCGTTGGTCGATGCCCCGGCGCCGCGCGGCAACCAGCGTGGCAATGCGCAGCCGCTCTTCTTCAAGCACCTGGTGATTGGCGCGAAGGGTTGCTTCTTCGGCCAACGCCTGGGTCTTGATCTCCGTCAACGCCTTGAGATCGGCTGTTACCGCATCGGCGCGAGCCTGGAGCTGGGGCACGATGGCGGCGATCAGAATGGCGCTGCGCGCCGATCCCAGGGCATCGTCGGGGTCCACGATCAACGGAGGCGGCGGGTTGAGCGAGATGCGCTCCAGCGCAGCCAGGACATTGGCGATTTCCCCGTTAGAGCCATCCAGCCGCCCGCGCACGTCGAGCTCCGACACGATCAGGTCGGATAGGCGCTGTTCCACATCGGCGACTTCGATCTCGGCCATTTTGACGCGCTGCGCCGCCGCGATCAAAGCTGCGTTCTGCCGCGTCCTGTCGCCTTCCATTTCGCCAATCTCGGCCTTGAGCGCATCGATACGCTCCTGGCTCAGCGTCAGCGTCTGCTCGAGCGCTTGGAGATCGGCCTCGGTGGGGACGGCGGGTCCGGCGGGTTGTTCTGGCGGGGCAACAGCGCTAGGGGCTGCCGCAGGATCGGTGGGTTCGGCAACGGTGCCGCGCAGCGGCACTTCAGCGAGTGGTTCACCGCCCTGATCGGCTGGGGGAGTGACTCCCTCAGCAGGGAACTGGTTTTCGGTCTGTGCCTGGGCATAAAGGCTCGACGCACCAGCCAGCATCAAGGCGGCCAGCATCAAACCCCATGTCCTGCGCCTTGGCCTCATGCCAGCTCCAGCGGGCAATCTGCCCCGAATCATCGCGCGCACCATAGCAAGCCACCGCCAAACCAGAGGTTAACGTTGCTTAACCATGCCGTGATGAATCAAAGCGCTGGGCAGATGTCCGTTTGGGTAGATGGTCGCCGAGGCACAATCGACAATTGTCCTCCAATCCAATCCACCCACCGGCGCTTCCCTCGGACTTGATCCTAGGCTCATTTCCCGCTTGTGCCGTGACGAGAGTGGCCCTCGGGTCGAGCCCGAGGGAAGCGCCGGTGTAAACGAAGAGCGCAGCCTGCAAATTCAGGGCGTTCTTCAGCTCAACTGGACGACAGTCGGTTTAATGGTCAGATTAGTCGCCACGATGATAAGGGTGACCACTCAGGATCGTGGTGGTGCGGTATAGCTGCTCAGCCAGCATGATGCGCACCAGTTGATGTGGCCAGACCATGGGGGAAAAGCTCAGCACCAGGTCGGCCTGCCCGACGAAAGCGGGATCAATGCCGTCAGCCCCGCCAATCACGAAACTCACGGCGGGCCTGCCATCGTCGCGCCAGCGGCCGATCTGGTCAGCAAAGCTTTGCGAACTAATGGCCTTGCCCCGTTCATCAAGCGCCACGACCACGCCGTCGGGCAGCGAAGCGCGCAGCGCCTTGGCCTCTTCGGCCTTGCGACTGGGGGCGGAGGAGGCACGGGACTCGGTAAGCTCGATGACTTCGAAGCCCGTGAGCGCCAGCGGCTTGCCGCCGCCGGCTGCCCGGTCGAGATAGCGCTTCACGAGGTCGCGTTCCGGGCCCGCCTTCATGCGGCCGACCGCGGCGATTGCAATCCTCACGGGAGGGTTCTAGTGCGCGTCGGCTGCGAAATCGGCCTGCCACATCTTTTCGATGTTGTAGAATTCGCGCACTTCGGGACGAAAGATGTGGACGATGACGTCGCCGGCATCCACCAGCACCCAGTCGCAATGCGGTAGTCCCTCGATCCGCGGCTTGCCGAAACCGGCATCGCGCAGGGCTGTCACCATCTGGTCGGCCACGGCGCCCACATGGCGCTGCGAACGGCCGGAAGCCACGACCATGTGATCGGCGAGCGAGGATTTGCCGGCAATGTCCACGGCCACGATCTCTTCGGCCTTGGCATCGTCGAGGCAATCAAGGATCACGTCGATCATCGCGCGAGAGGACGCCAGAACGGCTGCGTCGGGTTGTAGAGCGGTATTTTCGGGCAGGGTGGCCATCAGCAATGGCTTTCCGCCCATGCCAGTGCATGGGTCATGCGAGGGGTCAGCATCCTTGGTTTGTTGAGGAGATGTTGCGGGCGTCCAGTGAACGGCAAGCACTCAATCCTGTTGTTGGTGACGTGTATCACACAGGGACAATATGCGCCTTCGGCTGCGGTTTCGCAAGATTAGGCCGTCACTTTGGTTCAGCGAGGCTTTTACCTGCCCGGATTGCCGATGAGGACAGCGGTGATTGCCGTCCATGAAGATAGACCCAGGCGCGTGGTTTGCGCAGCGCGAGTTGCCCAGCCTGCTCCTCGTCAAGGCGCCAGCGCCCTAAATATCCCGCCGCCATGGAGGCGGGGGCAAGCCGGCTCGAGCCGGGCCTGACATAAACGGCAATGGGCATGGTCGCGGCGATGTTGCGCCAGCGTTCCCAGCGGTGAAAGCCGGCAAGATTGTCCGCTCCCATGATCCAGACGAAGCGCCGGTCAGGGAGTGTTTGATGGAGAAAGCGCACCGTCTGCCAGGAATAGGTGAAGCCATGAGCCGCCTCGAAGCCGGTTACGCGCACCTTGGGGTGAGGGAGAAACCGGCGTGCCGCTTCGACCCGCTCTTGTAGTGGTGCTAGGTCTCGATGATCCTTGAGCGGATTGCCTGGTGTCACGAGAACCCAGAGCGCATCGAGTTCGAGCCGGCGCAGCATTTCTTCTATTACCAGGCGGTGACCGTCATGGATCGGGTTGAAGCTGCCGCCAAACAAGCCGATGCGCATGCCTGCGCCCGAAGGGGGCAGGGTGGTGACCCCGGGAATGCGCAAGGGCTGCCGGAGGCGCACGCGGCTAGGGCCTCAACTGGCCAGAGCCGCGGATGCGGTATTTGAAGCTGGTCAGCTGTTCGACGCCCACCGGTCCACGCGCGTGCATTTTGCCGGTGGCAATGCCGATCTCGCCGCCGAAACCGAACTCCCCGCCATCGGCGAACTGCGTCGAGGCGTTATGAAGAACGATGGCCGAATCCACCTCACGGAAGAACTTGTCCACGGCAGCGGCGTCCTCAGCAATGATCGCCTCGGTGTGGTGGCTTGAATAGTGCTCGATATGGTTGATCGCTGCCTGCAGGCTCGGCACGATCTTGATCGCGATAATGGCGTCCTCGTATTCGGTGCGCCAGTCCTCTTCCGTTGCCGCCCGGCCTTCGGGCACCAGCGCCATGACTTGGGCGTCGCCACGGATTTCGCAACCCTTGTCGACCAGTGCGGCAACAATGGGCGACAGGTGGGTTTCCGCCACGTCCTCGTGCACCAGCAGCGTTTCGGCGGCGCCGCAAATGCCGGTGCGTCGCATCTTGCTGTTGAGCGTCACGCTTACTGCTCGATCAAGATCGGCCGAGCGGTCGATATAAACATGCACCAGCCCCTCGAGATGGGCAAAAACCGGCACCCGCGCTTCGTCCTGCACCCGCTGGACCAGCGTCTTGCCGCCGCGCGGCACGATGACATCGATATTGCCATCGAGCCCTTTGAGCATTTCGCCAACAGCAGCACGGTCGGTGGTGGGCACCAGCTTGAGGCATTCCACAGGCAGGCCGGCTGCATGAAGCCCGTCCAGCATGCACTCGACGATGGCGCGGCTGGAATGAAAGCTATCGCTGCCGCCACGCAGGATCACGGCATTGCCCGACTTGATGCACAGCGCGCCAGCATCGGCCGCCACATTGGGGCGCGACTCAAAGATGACCCCAATCACCCCCAAAGGCGTGCGCACTCGCTCGATATGGAGCCCGTTGGGGCGGTCCCATTCGCTGGTGACTGAACCCACCGGATCAGGCAATTCGACGATGGTGCGCACCGCCTCTACCATGGCGTCGATGCGTGTATCGTTAAGCAGGAGACGATCCAGAAATGCCGCCGAAATCCCCTTAACGCGCGCTGCCGCCATGTCCTTCGAATTGGATTCAAGGATGGACTTCCTGTGAGCGTTTATTGCTCCGGCGGCCACCAGCAGCGCCCGGCTTTTCTGCTCGGGCGTGGCAATGGCCAGTGCTCTTGCCCCCAGGCGTGCATTGCGGCCGATCTCAGCCATGACGTCCTTGATGGTGGAGCTTGCTTCAGCCAGGCTCATGCGCAGTCTCCTTGGCGCCAACCAGAACCAGATTATCGCGATGCACCAAAGCACCGCGGTTGCCTGCACCCAGAAGCTCGACCACTGCATCGCTCCTTTTGCCCATCACCAGCCGCGCTTCGTCGCTGTCGAGCCCGGCGAGGCCCCGGGCGATTTCAGCGCCCTCGGGATCAACCACGGCAATGGCATCGCCGCGTTCAAATTCGCCGTTGATGCGGGTGACGCCGATCGGCAGCAAGGACTTGCCTGTCAGCAAGGCCCGCGCCGCGCCGGCGTCGACCTGGAGGGTTCCGGCAACAGCCAGCGTGCCCATGATCCAGCGCTTGCGCGCCTGCGCCCGCGTTTGGGCAGGGTGGAACAGGGTATGGCGCGCGCCATCGGCCAGCGCGCGCAGCGGATGGTCATCGGTGCCCTTGGCGATGATCATGGCCGTGCCGGCCTGGGTAGCGATCTTGCCCGCTTCCACCTTGGTGGTCATGCCGCCGCGCGACAAGTGGCTTGCTGCCCCGCCGGCCATGGCCTCGACAGCCGGTGTGATGGCCTTGACCACGGGCAGGTGCGCCGCATCGGGGTCCCGGGCAGGGGGCGCGGTATAGAGGCCATC
>CAKTFF010000045.1 GCA_934553185.1 uncultured Devosia sp. | reverse complement strand
AAAGCCAATTGCCCATCCAGCATCACCACCGTGTCCTGCGCAACAGCGCCCAGCTGCCGCCCGGTGGTGATCAGCACTGGCTCGCCGATCCGGTTGAGCCCGATCCCATGCGCCGCCGTCAGCGCCTGCACCGCCGTGATGCCGGCAATCACCTCCACCCGGAAGTCGCCCCGCAGCCGCCCCACGATGCGGATCGTGCTATCATAGAGCCCCGGATCGCCCCACACCAGAAAGGCCCCGGCGCCCCCCTCATGCACGTCCTCCAGCAAACCGGCAATAATCTGCGCCAGCCGGTCGTGCCACGCGTCTACGCTCTCCTGATAATCCGGATTGCCGGCGTCACGCTGCGGAACTCCGTAGGCGACAACGCGTGCCGCCGGGTTGGAAACATAGCGCCCCACAATCTCGTGCCGCACGGCGGCGAGCCCAATCTTGCTCTCTCCCTTTTCGGGAATGAACAGCACGTCCGCCCGGTTTAGCGCATTGATCGCCTGAACGGTGAGGTGCTCGGGATTTCCGGTGCCGATGCCCACTATGAGAATGGTTTTCATGACACCCGACTTCGCACCGCCTGTGCCCATTGACAACCACCATCCGCACCCGTACTAAACCAACAAGTATTATACCAATAGGTTGATTTATGCCTGACCCGCTTAGCGCCACTCTCTCGGCTCTCGCTGATCCGACCCGGCGCGCCATTCTGTCCCGCCTTGCCCAGGGAGAAGCCAGCGTCAACGAGCTCGCCGCGCCTTTCGATATGACGCTCGCCGCCGTCTCCAAGCACATCAAGGTGCTCGAAACTGCCGGCCTCATCAGCCGCGGCCGAAATGCGCAATGGCGCCCCTGCCGCCTGGAAGCCGCGCCCATGCGAGACGTCGCGGGCCTGGTGGATGGATATCGCCGGTTCTGGGAGCAGAACCTTGATCAACTCGACACCTACCTCCGCACGATCCAGACCCCGAAAACCGACACCAAGAACTAGCAAAGGAGTTTCCACAATGAATGCCCAAGCCCCGCAAAACCTGTTCAAGACCGAACTGCCGGCCGAAGAACCCGTGATCATCATGACACGCACCTTCGACGCGCCGCTCCATCTGCTTTGGACCGTTTGGACCCAGCCCGAACATGTCAGCTACTGGTGGGGTCCGCGCGAAGACAACCGAATCGTGGAATACGATGTCCGCACCGGGGGCAAGTGGCGCATCGTCTCGAGCATGGGCGATGGCTCGGAAGTCGCCTTCTTCGGCACCTATCTCGAAGTCGTGCCCCAGCGGTTGATCCGCAACACCTTCGTGGTCGAAGGCATGTTCGAGGAAGACGACCGGTTCTTTGAAGAGCACACCTTCGAGGAGCGCGACGGCAAGGTGTTCTACCGCTCCGTGTCAAAGCTCGAAGGCTTCCAACAGCGTCAGGGCGTCGTCGACAGCGGCATGGAACATGGCGCCAACAGGAGCATGGCCAAGGTCGACGAAATCCTCGGTCGCCTGCAGGGGTAACGCCCTCAGGCGGTCACGATGGTTCCTCGTCCTCCGCCAGCAGCACTGCGAGCCGGTCGAGGCGCTTCACCCAACCCGTGCGGCGATCATTGAGCCACTGCTCGGCTTGGCTAAGCGCTTCGGGCTCGATCTGCACCGTCCGAACGCGGCCCACCTTGCGGGAGGAAACAAGGCCGCTGCTCTCGAGCGCCTGCAGATGCTGCACAACGGCGGGCAGGGACATGGCGAATGGCTTGGCCAATTCGCTCACCGAGGCAGGACCCTGGCTGAGCCGGTCGATCATCGCCCGGCGTGTCGGGTCCGCCAATGCCTGGAAAAGGAGGTCCAGGCTGGATGGTTGGTTAAGCATGCGATTAACTAAGGCTTGGGCGATAGGGCTGTCAATGCACGTCGCCGTTAGGCCACACCCACCCGTCCAACCGAATTGCGCACGATCAACTCGGCGCGCAGCAGCACTTCCTTTTGCCGCGGCTCTTCGCCCTCCAGCAGCGCCAGCAACAGGTCCATCGCCTCTTCCCCGATCTTGAGGCGCGGCTGCTTCATCGTTGTCAGCGACGGCGACACGAAGCTGGCAAAGGAAATGTCGTCAAACCCCATCACCGAAAACTGTCGCGGCAGATCATAGCGGCGTGCATTGAGGGCGATGATCACCCCAAGCGCCGTCGCGTCGTTGACGCAGAGGAAGGCGGTCGGCAGCACATCGCGAACGAACATGTGCTCGGCCGCCTGCCGTCCTGATTCAGTGGTGCCGTCCCCATCCAGTATCAGTCGTGGCTCCACCGAGATGCACGCCGCCTGCAGCGCCGCCCGATAGCCCTGTTCGCGCAGGATATTGACGGCCTTGCTCGTCGAATGGCCGATAAACGCGATCCGCCGGTGCCCTTGCGAAATCAGGTGCTCGGCCGCCACTCGCGCGCCTTCCACATTGTCGACGCCGACGAACGGCACTTGGGCATTGGGCACCGGCTCGTTGACCGCGACGGTGGGCGGCAGGCGAAGCTCGCCATCTTCATTGCCGAACCCAAAGGGCAGGTGCCCGGTAAACAGCACCAGTCCGTCGGCCTGGTTGGAACTGATGAAGCGCAGGTAATCGGTTTCGCGCGCCGCATCGTTTTGCGTATTGCCGATCAGCACCCCATAGCCGCGCTTGCTGGCTTCGGTTTCGAGCCCCACAAGAATGTTGGAGAAATTGGGGTCGCCAACATCGGGAGCCAGGATCAGGATCATGTTGGATCGCCGCATCCGCAACGACCGCGCCATGGCATTGGTCGTATAGCCGGTTTGCGCCACCGCCTCGGTCACCCGGCGCCGCGTCTGGTCGGCAACCTTGGTGGGCTCGTTAATGGCACGGCTGACCGTGGCGATGGATACGCCGGCAATCGCCGCAACGTCCTCGATCGTGGCCAGTTTTTGGTGCTTCAACGCCGAGCTCCGCACGCTCTCTGGCGCTTCGCCGCCTGCCTCTAGCAGATAGCGCAACGGACGCCAGACCCCTCCGTAGGGTTAACCCCTTTTGCATTGGTGTAAACCTTTACACGGCTGATGAAAACCTTTACATCGAATCTGCAAGCGAAGAGACGGCGATAAGGCTGCCACGCTTACCGGGGAGGGTTCACAGCGATGAGCGATGCGCAAGGCACAACTGTGACGCCTGTTTTGTCGGCGCACCGCATCTCCAAATCCTTTGGTGACATTCCGGTGCTGTTCAGCATCGATTTTGACATCAAGCCGGGCGAAGTTCACGCCATCATCGGTGAAAATGGCGCCGGCAAATCCACTCTGATCAAGATCCTGTCCGGCATCGAGCAGCCGACCTCGGGCACCATCAATTACGATGGCAAACCCGTTGTGTTGCCGCCCAACGGCGAAGCCGAAGCCATGGGCATCGTGCTGATCCACCAGGAACTCAACCTTGCCGAGCACCTGACGGTCGCTGACTCCATCTTCCTTGGTCGCGAGATCAAGAAATGGGGCTTCCTCGATCTCAAGCAGATGCGCGAAAAGGCCCGCTCGGTGATGGAGATGCTGCATGTGCGCGTCGATCCCAACGCCCGCATCAACACCTTGTCTGTCGCCGACAAGCAGATGGTTGAAATCGCCAAGGCCATCAGCCGCGACGCCCGCGTGCTGATCATGGATGAGCCGACAGCGGTTCTCTCCGTCGGCGAAACCGAAACCCTGTTCGAGCAGATCCGCCGCCTGCGCGAGCGCGGCGTGGCGGTCATCTTCATTTCCCATAAGCTCGACGAGATCATGGCGCTGGCCCAGCGGGTCACGGTTCTGCGCGACGGTCAGCTCATCGCAACAGTTGGCACCGAGAACCTGACGCCTGACTCCATCGCCCAGATGATGGTCGGGCGCGAACTGAGCAATCTCTATCCGCCCAAGCAGGAACCCGATGTCGATGCGCCCGTCGTTCTGAGCGTCCGCAATCTGGTGGCGCCCGGCGTCAAGGACATTTCCTTTGACCTGCGCCGCGGCGAAATCCTTGGCTTTGCCGGCCTGATCGGCTCCGGCCGTACCGCTGTTGCCGAAGCCATTGTAGGCCTCACAACCAAGACCGCCGGTGACATCGAATACGAAGGCCGGCCAGCCAATTTCACCGACGTCGCCAAGTCCGTTGATGCCGGCGTCGCCTACATGACCAAGGACCGCAAGGGCCGTGGCCTCCTGCTCAATGTCGGTCTCCAGCCCAACCTCACGCTCCTGACGCTTAAAAAGCACCTCAAGGGCGGCTTTCTCGACGGCAAGAGCGAGGCCGATGCGCTGGCGCGGGCCACCCGCCGCTTCGACATCCGCGCCCGAGACGCCTCGGTGCGCGTCGGCCAGCTGTCAGGCGGCAATCAGCAAAAGCTGATGCTGGGCAAGACCATGGAGTCCGAGCCCGACATCATCATCATGGACGAGCCCACGCGCGGCATCGACGTGGGCACCAAGCAGCAGATCTACCACATCATCGCAGCCCTTGCGGCCGAAGGAAAATCGATCATCGTCATCTCCTCCGAGATGCAGGAAGTGATCGGCCTCAGCCACCGTGTCGTGGTGATGCGCAACGGGCGCCTCGCCGGCAAGCTCGAAGGCGGCGAGATCGTGGAAGCGGAAATCATGCGGTACGCCGCGGGCATCAAAGGGGACGGGGACAATGAGCGTATCAGCGCATGAAGGGGCCACGCCGGCCAAAGGCTTCCGGCTCGACCTCAAGACTGCAGGACCGCTCCTCGCGCTGATCCTGCTGGTGATCCTGGGCTACCTGCTCAACCCGCTCTTTCTGGGCGAAGGCAATGTCACCAACATCCTGACGCGTTCCGCCTTTATCGGCATCATCGCGGTGGGCGCCACTTTCGTGATCACCGCCGGCGGCATCGACCTGTCGGTCGGCTCCATGGCGGCCTTCATTGCAGGCGTCATGATCATCGTCATGAACTGGGCCGTTGGCTCCATGGGCGCCTCGATCTGGACAGTGCTCCTGGGCATCGGCTGCTCGCTGATCCTGGGCATCGGCGCCGGCTTCATCAACGGTTTCCTCACCACTAAGGCCAAGATCGAAGCCTTCATCGTGACCCTGGGCACGATGGGCATTTATCGCTCGCTGGTCACCTATTTCGCCGATGGCGGCACCATCTCGCTCGCCAACGGCGCTCGCGACATCTACCGCCCGGTTTACTACGACAGCTTCCTGCGCATTCCCTATCCGGTCTGGGTTTTCATCTTCGTGGCCATCATCGGCTGGGTGCTGATGAACCGCACCGCGTTCGGCCGCTACTGCATGGCCATTGGCTCCAACGAGCATGTGGCGCGGTACTCGGCCATCAAGGTCGATCGCGTCAAGACCGCCACCTACATCCTGCAGGGCCTTTGCGTTTCGCTCGCCACCATCATCTATGTGCCCCGCCTTGGTTCGGCCTCCGCCGCTACCGGCGTACTGTGGGAACTCGAAGCCATCGCTGCGGTGATCATCGGCGGTACCATGCTCAAGGGCGGGTTCGGGCGCATCGGTGGCACCGTTATCGGCGCGCTGATCCTCACCTCGATCGGCAATATCCTCAACCTCACCG
The DNA here is from genome assembly GCA_934553185.1 of uncultured Devosia sp. Classification (GTDB taxonomy): domain Bacteria; phylum Pseudomonadota; class Alphaproteobacteria; order Rhizobiales; family Devosiaceae; genus Devosia. The sequence goes on along the minus strand of CAKTFF010000045.1, from coordinate 4,971 downwards.
AGATCATCTCCAACTACCTCAACGGGGCAGTGCAGGGCGTGATCATCGTTGCGGCTGTTTATCTCCAGCGCGGCTCGCTCCGCAGCCGGCGCAAGAAGACGGCCGAATAAACCAATTCCATGCCTCTAAAGGGGCAGGATGAACCGCGCCGCTGGCGCATATACAAGGGAGGACTTCCATGTCTTTGAAGGCAATCGCACTGGGCCTGTTGGCTACCAGTGCCCTGGTCGGCGGTGCTGTCGCTCAGGAAGAAAAGATCACCATCGGCGTTTCCATTCCGGCTGCGACCCACGGCTTCATGGGCGGGCTGAACTGGCATGCCAACGAAGCTGAAAAGCGCATCGAAGCGGCCAATCCCAATATCGACGTCATTATCGTGACCGCCGACGGCCCGGCCGACCAGGCCAGCGATCTCGAAGATCTGGTATCGGTGCAGCAGATCAACGCGCTTGTGGTTCTGCCCTTCGAGTCCGAGCCGCTGACTGAGCCCGTCCGTCAGGTCAAGGAGAGCGGCGCCTTCATCACCGTGGTCGACCGCGGCCTGACCGATCCGACCATCCAGGACGTTTATGTGTCCGGCAACAACACCGAAATGGGTGTGAACTCGGCCGAATACATGAAGACCCGTCTGGGCGAAGGCGACAACATCGTCATCCTGCGCGGCATCCCGACCGTTCTCGACACCGAACGCTTCGACGCCTTCATGGGCGCCATCGAAGGCTCGGGCATCACCGTGCTGGACGACGAATTCGCCAACTGGAACCGCGACGACGGCTTTGAAGTGATGCAGGACTTCCTGTCGCGCTTCCCCGATATCGACGGCGTCTGGGCGCAGGACGACGACATCACCCTGGGCGTGGTGGAAGCCATTCGCCAGGCTGGCCGCGAGAGCGAAATGTTCGTGGTCGGTGGCGCCGGCATGAAGGAGATCATCAAGGGCGTGATGGATGGTGATCCGCTGGTTCCCGTCGACGTGCTGTATCCGCCGGCACAGATCGCCACCGCCATGGACGTGACCGTCGCCAACTTCACCTCCAACGGTCCGGTTACCGGCTCGTACATCCTCGGCTCGCCCCTGATCACCCAGGAAAATGCCGAGCAGTTCTACTTCCCCGATTCCCCGTTCTGATCCGGGTTGAAACGAAACAGCAAAGGGCGCCTTTTGAGCGCCCTTTGTTTTGTGCGGCGGCAAACGTTGGGGCGCTAAGCCGCCTCCGGCGTATAGCCCGCCTCGCGAATCGCCGCTTCCCCTGCCGCCCGATCGCCGGTGAACTCCACGCGATGGGTGTCGAGGCTCACCGAAATCTCCGCGCCCGGTAGCGCCTCTTCGAGCGCCTGGCGCACCGCGCCGACGCAATGGTTGCAGGTCATGTCATTGACGGCGAGAATGGTCTTATCAGCCATGGGTAGTCTCCTTTGGGTGGGAGTGGTTTCCCGCTAGATCATCGAGAATAGGGCAGTCCGGCCGGTTGTCGCCGCCGCAGCAATCCGCCAGGTGCCGCAGCGTCCCGGCCATGGATTGCAGTTCGGCGATTTTCGTCTCGAGCTCTGCCACATGGCGCGTGGCGATCTGCTTCACCTCAGCGCTCGCGCGCGACTTGTCGCTCCAAAGCCCCAGCAGCGTCGCCGTTTCATCCACCGAAAAGCCCAGCGTCCGCGCGCGTTTGACAAAGCGCAGCACATGCACGTCCTCGTCGTCATAGACGCGGTAATTGCTGTCGGTCCGTGCCGGCGCTTGCACCAACCCGATCGCCTCGTAGTAGCGGATCATCTTGGCGGACACGCCCGAGGCGCGCGAAGCCTCCCCGATATTCATAGCGCCACCCCCATGATCTGCCGCAGCCTTTGCGCATTGCTCACCACGAACACCGACGACAGCGCCATCGCGCCCGCGCCGAGCATCGGGTTGAGCAGCACGCCCCAGAGCGGATAAAGCGCCCCAGCCGCCAGGGGGATCAGCAGCACGTTGTAGCCAAAGGCCCATAGGAGGTTTTGCCCGATATTGCGCATCGTTTTGCGGCTGACCGAAAGGGCATTCAGCACGCCCCGCAGGTCCCCGCCAAGCAGCACCACGTCGGCGCTCTCGATCGCCGCGTCGGTGCCGGTGCCCACGGCAATGCCGATATCGGCTTCGGCAAGGGCAGGGGCATCGTTGATGCCGTCGCCCACAAAGGCCACCTTGCCGTCGGCACGCAGCCCCTTGATGATGGCGAGCTTGTCGCCCGGCAGCACTTCGGCTCGCACATCATCTATGCCGAGCTCACGGGCAATGGCTTGGGCTGTCCGCCGACTGTCACCCGAGATCATCACCGTCCTGATCCCCATCGCATGGAGCGCCTTGATCACCCCTTTACTGGAGGGCTTCACCCTATCCGCCACGGCAAAGGCCGCCGCCACCTTGTCGTCGATCGCGGCATAAACCGCCGTTTTGCCCTCCTCAGCCAGCCGCTGGGCTGCCGCGTCGAAGTCAGACCAATCAAGATGGGCGAGATGGCGCCGCGAGCCCACCGCAACCAGCCGTCCGTCGACCCTCGCCGTCACGCCATGCCCGGCATGCGCAATGAAGTCCGTAACATTTCCCAAAGCCAGCCCTGCTTTGTTTGCCGCCGCAACGATGGCCGAAGCGACCGGATGCTCGGATCGCGCCTCGACGGCAGCAACCAGCGCCAGCACCTCGTCATGAGCAAAATCATCGTCGAGAACGAGGTCCGTCAGTTCCGGTTTGCCCTCGGTCAGCGTTCCCGTCTTGTCGAAGGCGATAATCCTGGCCTCGCTCAATTGCTGCAGCGCATCGCCTCGGCGAAACAGCACGCCAAGCTCGGCCGCGCGGCCCGTTCCCACCATGATCGAGGTCGGCACGGCCAGCCCCATGGCGCAGGGGCAGGCGATGATCAGCACAGCCACGGCATTGACCACGCCCAGGAGATAACCCGGCTCCGGTCCCCAGATACTCCAGACCAAAAAGGTCAGGGCGGCAAGAACCAGCACGGCCGGGACGAACCACAAGGTGATCCGGTCCACCACGCCCTGGATCGGCAACTTGCCGCCTTGCGCTTCCTCCACCATGCGGATGATCTGTGCCAGGGTCGTGTCGCGGCCGACCCGCGTGGCCCGAAAGCGCAAACTGCCCGCGCCATTCACCGTGCCACCCACCACCGCCGCGCCGGGCGCCTTGTGGACGGGCAGGGCTTCACCCGTAATCATCGCTTCGTCCACATGGCTGTCGCCATCGACCACCACGCCGTCCACCGCGATCTTTTCGCCTGGGCGCACAAGCACAAGGTCACCGGCAACAACCTGCTCGATCGGCACCTCGACGAAATGCCCGTTGCGCTCCACCTGCGCTGTGCGGGCCTGCCGCCCCATCAGGTGTTCGATCGCCCGCCCGGTGCGGCCTTTGGCCAGCGCCTCCAGCCACCGCCCAACCAGGATCAAGGTGACGATCACCGCCGCCGCCTCGAAGTACACATAGCGCCCCTCGGCCGGCAGCCATTGCGGCACAAAGGTCACCGCAGTCGAATACAGAAACGCCGCACCGGCCCCAAGGGCAACCAGGGCATTCATCTCCGGCGCACCGCGGGTCAGCGCCGGAATCCCTACGGCGAAGAACCGTCGGCCCGGCCCCAGCAACACCAAGGCGGTCAGCGCGAAATAAAGAAGGTGCAGCACCTGAACGGGCACGATGGACAGCACAAACATGTGGAAGGGCATGAACAGGTGCCCCAGCATCTCGACAACAAACATCGGCAGCGTAAGCGCTGCGGCAATGATCACGTCGCGGCGCAGCACGGCCGCATCTTCCTCGTGGTGCTGGTGCGTGCTGTGCTGGGCTTCGGCGGTTGGCTTTGCCGCATAGCCGGCCTTTTGCACCGTAGCGATCAGCGCTTCCACCGTAGCCGGTTGGGCAAACTGCACAGTGGCCCGCTCTGTCGCCAGGTTCACTGACGCCTCGGCCACGCCCGGCACCTTGCGGAGCGAGCGCTCCACCCGTGCCACGCAGGAGGCGCAGGTCATGCCTTCGATGTCGATGGAAACAGGCGGGAACGGGACGTGCTTGTTCATGATGTTTACCTCGTCCCTACCCATATAGGCCTTCCCATCATGGTAAGGTCAAGGGTTCAAGCTGGTATTCAGTTGGATGCCGCTGCCGCCCACCCAGCGCATGCCTCTTTTCCAAATGGTCAAAAATTCCCTAACGGGAAATTCACGTTACATCCGAACGGTTTGTGCGGAGGTGTGCTGATACTTGTGGAGCATCATCATCAAACACCACAGCACGAATTGCCGCTTTTGTTTGCACCAAGTGCATAACGGATGTGCACAAAGGCCAAGTTCTAATCACGACCAGATGGCTCTACATAGAGCTCACCAACCGAAGGGGAACCCAAATGACCATCCGCCAGAAAATCGCACAGTTTGCCCAGTACCAGCGCACCATGCGCGAGCTGAACTCGCTCGACCAGCGCCAGCTCAACGACCTCGGCATCACCAAGGGCGACATCCGCAACATCGCTCGCGGCACCACGGCTCGCTAAGCCATACCAAGCTGCATTGTTGAGATAGAGGCGTCCATCCGGGCGCCTTTTGTCTTTTTTAGGCGTTGGGTAGCTCAACTCAGCGCACCAGGTCTGCAACCGTCGCCCCGGTCGCCCGCACCAGATCGTCCGGCCTGATACGGATCTGCAGCCCGCGCTGCCCGCCATTGATGAAAATCTCGTCATGCAGCGTCGCCAGTTCATCAAGCGCCGCGGGCACCGTCTTGCGCTGACCAAGCGGGCTGATCCCGCCCACCTTGTATCCCGTCATCCGCTCTGCATCGGCCGGCTTCATCATCTGTGCCGACTTGCCGCCCAAAGCCGCAGCCAGCTTTTTCATGTTCACCTCTTCATCCGAGGGAACAATGGCGCAGACCGGCTTGCCATCGAGCTCAGCCATCAGCGTCTTGAACACCTGCGCGGCAGGCACACCCAT
>CAKTFF010000044.1 GCA_934553185.1 uncultured Devosia sp. | reverse complement strand
GCTGCCAAGAGGCCAATCATGGCGACGGCGGGCTCGCCGATGCCGCGACTGAGGGGGCCCGCGATCACCGCTTGGCTGATGGCGAAGCCTAGGCCGAAAGCGCCCAAGGTGCGGCCGATGGTGGAGGAGGTGAAGTTGAACACTTCCACGGTGAAGTACGAAAAAACGGTCGGCAGCGCCTGGGCGGAGAGCTGGAAGAAGAAGAGGACGGCCAGTAGCCACAGAACGGATGGGTACTTCTTGAGTGCCATGACGGCGCCGAGCGGGTTTGCCCGGCGGATATCGAACTTGCGGCGGGATGCCTTCGGCAGGCTTTCAGGCAGGATCAGTAGGCCGAACAGGAAGTTGGCAAAGGCAAGCGCCGCCGCAGCATAAAAGGGCACGCGCGGGCCAAATTCGCCGAGTTCGCCGCCGATCACCGGGCCGATGATGAAACCGAGGCCGAAAGCGGCGCCAATCAGGCCGAAGCGGTGGGTGCGCTTATGGGGCGGGGTGATGTCGGCCATATAGGCTGTTGCCGTGGCGAGAGCGGCACCCGCGACGCCGGCAATGATCCGTCCGATAAAGAGATACCAGACAAAGGGCGCGATCGACATCATCAGGTAGTCGAAGGTCAGCCCGAGCAGCGATGCCAGAAGCACCGGACGGCGGCCATAGCGATCCGACAGGTTGCCCAGCACCGGCGAAAACACGAACTGCATGAAGGCATAGGCGAAAACCAGGTAGCCGCCGATCACTGCGGCATTAGCGACGCTACCGCCGGTCAAGTCTTCCAGCAGTTCGGGCAGCACCGGAACGATGATGCCCACCCCGATCATGTCGAGAAGAATCGTCACGAGAATGCAGGCGAGGGTCAGGCGTGAGCGGGTCGCTGCTTGCATCAGGTGGTGCTAACCTTTGAGTCTGGGCGGGCCTGCATTTGGTGCGCAGTTGACACACGCACAGGCTCGAACGCAAGGGCGGAGCATGCGTCATGGTTCCACGGGCACGGCTAATCCGCAGCAGATTTCGTGGTTAAGCCGTTCGGCAATGGCGGTGTCTCATAGCCGAAGAGCCAGTACAGACGGCGAAGCTGGCCGCGCGGACCCTGCATGCGCATGGCGAGGTTTCGGGCAAAGCCAAGACTTCCCGGCAGGTGGAAGATTGCGCCATTGAGCGCCGAAGTATGAGCAACGCGGCGGACGCGGGGCTGCCGTAGGCGCTCGTATTGGCGGAAGGCGGTTTCGGGGTCAGCGTGCGTGGTCAGCAATGGACCGAGGACAGCAGCATCTTCGATGGCCATCGCCGCGCCCTGGGCCTGGAAGGGGAACATGGCGTGGGCGGCATCGCCGATGAGCCCGATTTTGCCCTGATGCCAGCGCTTTTCGCTGACGGTGAACAGCGGCCACGGCGTCCAGGCGATTGCGGCGGCGAGAAGGGTATCAATGCGCGGGCTGCGGTGGGTTGGCGGCAGGTTTGGAAAGTCGCTCGGCCCACTGCCGGTTGAGGCGGATGGGAGAAACATCACGAGGTTGACCTCGTTTCGATGCGGCAGGGGATAGCAGACGAGGTGGAATCCTGGGCCGAAAAGGACGGAAACGCGGTCGAGCTTGATAACGGAGCCAGCGGCGGATGCTGGAATCAGCGTCCGCCAGGCAGTGCTGTGCCGGTCCTGCGCTTTGACGCCGCCGACCAGTGTGGTGCGGGAGCGGGAATGGACGCCATCGGCACCCACAAAGGCGCTGCCGGTCATGATACGGGTTTGTCCGGCTGCGTCCTCGACCGCAACCGAAACGCCATCGGCTCCGGGCGCGACGGTCCAGTTGCCCGTGCCAAAAAGAACCTCAATATTGGCAAAGCGCCGGCAGGCGCGGTAGAGCGCTTCGGCCAAATCGGCTCGGTGCATCACCGTATAGGGCGCGCCGAACCGCTCACGCATCCGCGGACCGAGTTCGAGGGTGAGCAGGGGTTCGGGGCGGCGAAAGGGATAGATGTCGATGCCGGCGGGCTCAAGGCCCGTGGCGGTTAGCGCGTCGCTTAAGCCAAGGCCGTCCAGGATCTTGCGGGCATTGGGGCTGATCTGGAGGCCGGCGCCGAATGGGGAAAGCGCCGCATTCCGCTCAAGAACAATGACGCGCGCGCCGAACTTGGCAAGCGTCAGTGCCAGGGTCAGCCCGGCAATGCCGGCGCCGGCGATAAAGAAAGTGCCGGGCACGGGCCGGAACTTAAGCGTCCTGGTAGATGGCGGAAAGCGGGTTTGCTGCACCGGCCTCGAGGGCGGCGTTAAACACGTAATGGGTGGAGCAATAGGGGCAGACCACTTCGCTGTCGCGGCCCATGTCGAGATAGACGTGGGGGTGGTCAAACGGGGGCAGGGCGCCGACACACTGGAATTCTTTGGACCCCACCTCGATCTGCGGAAGACCCTGGGTGTTATGGAAATGGGGCGTCGAGCCGTGAGCCATGGCGATAAACCTGTTTGATTTGGCGGGACCATATGCCAAGGACGGGGTGAAGAAAAGGGTTCACGCCCGCTCGGTCTGTTCTGGTTTGTTGCCGGAGGATTGATTGTCTCTGGACGGGAAAACACGCGCCTTGCCGCATTTTATGTCAGACGGATTGAGCTTGGCCTTTGAGGAATTCGGCACGGGGCCAGCCGTGTTGTGCATCCACGGGTTTGCCTCGAGCGGGAAGGTCAATTGGATCGACACCGGCTGGGTGGAAGCCCTGACAGGTGCGGGCTATCGCGCGATCACGCTGGACAATCGCGGGCATGGCGCCTCCGACAAGCCCTATGATCCCGACCGCTATTATCCCCGGGCCATGGCGCGCGACGCCGTGGCGCTGCTGGATCATCTCGGCATCGCACGGGCAGCGATCCTGGGCTATTCCATGGGGGCGCGGATCAGTGCCTTCATGGCTTTCGAGCATGAGGCACGGGTGGCCTGCGCCATCTTTGGCGGCATGGGCATGAACCTTGTTCACGGGCTTTCGGATGGCAATGACATCATCGCCGGATTGCTCGCGCCCTCGCTGAGCGGGGTGACCCATCCCACGGCGCGGCAGTTCCGCATTTTTGCCGAGCATACCGGCGCCGACCGCCAGGCGCTGGCGGCCTGCATGGAAACGTCGCGTGAACCGATGGCGCGCGCCGATGTTCGTCGCATCGAGGTGCCGGTGCTGGTGGCGGTGGGCGAGGCCGATGCGACGGCCGGTTCGCCCGAGCCATTGGCGCAATTGCTGCCGAAGGGCGAGGCTTATGTGATCCCCAAGCGCGACCATATGCGGGCCACCGGGGACAAGTTGTTCAAAGCTGCGGCGTTGGAGTTTCTGGGCAGCACGTTTCACCCAAGGCACTAATCGTGAACCAAATGGCGTGGCAGGGCTTTGTTCTTGAGCACGGAAGCGCATATATCGGTGTTTATCGATGAAGCGGAGTCGAGCCATGGCCAGCAGCGTCAAAGCGTCAGGGGAGATTGCCTCGATCGACCCGGTTTGGGAGGCGGTCCGCGCCGGCGCGCGGCAGATCATGCAGGCCGAACCGTCGCTGACCAATATGGCCGTTTCCGCCATTCTCAACCACGACACGTTCGAGCAATCGCTGGCGCATCGGCTGGCGGCACGGCTCGACCATGATGATGTGTCCGCAGACCTGATCCGGCAGGCTTTTGCCGATATGCTGGTGGGTTATCCCGAGATCGGGCATAGTGCGCGGGCAGATCTTGCCGCGACGCTGGAGCGCGATCCCGCCTGCCATCGCGCTGTCGAGCCGCTGTTGTTTTTCAAGGGCTATCAGGCCATTCAGACACATCGCTTCGCCCATGCCATGCTCAAAGCGGGCCGTCGCGACTTTGCGCTTTATCTGCAGAGCCGTGCGAGCCAGGTGTTCCAGGTGGATATCAATCCGGCCGTGCCGATGGGCAAGGGGATCATGCTTGATCACGGCACCGGGCTGGTGATCGGGGAAACGGCGGTTGTTGGCGACAATGTTTCCATTTTGCAGAATGTGACGCTGGGCGGCACGGGCAAGTCGGACCAGGATCGTCATCCCAAGATCGGCAATGGCGTGCTGATCGGCGCCGGCGCCACCGTGCTGGGCAATATCCGCATAGGGGATTGCTCTCGCATTGGGGCGGGGTCGGTGGTGCTCAAGGAAGTGCCGCCGCGTGTGACAGTAGCGGGTGTTCCGGCCAAGGTGATCGGCGAGGCGGGTTGTGCACAGCCAGCGCTGGTGATGGACCAGATGGTGCTGGTTTATGACCGCGGGCCTGCGGGCGAATAGCCCGGCGGGTCGAAGCATACTGGTCAGCAAGACCGGTGGCGGGCTTGTTACCGCTAAAATGCCACCCATGTGGGGTTGTGTGCGTTGAGGTCGCGACTAGATTGCCGGCGCAACGCAAACCAGCAGGACATCGACAGTGAAACATCCCGAAATCATCAAGCTGCAGAAGTTCCTGCAAACCAAATTCGGCAACAAAAACATCGACGTACGGCCACGTGCCAAGCTCAACGATTCGGTTGAGGTGTTTATCGGCGACGAAAGTATCGGGCTGATCCATGCCGACGACGAGGACGGGGACAAGTCCTATATCTTCAACATGTCCATCCTCGACATCGATCTGGATGAAGTGAACTAAAAGCGATCCAGCCTGAACCAATCCCCGCGAAAGCGGGGATTTTTTTGTGTCTTGACGATCCTATAGCTGCAAGGCTATGAGTTAAACATAGCTGGAGAGGTATGAATGCAAACGGCGCAGGATGCCTTGTTCAAGACGCTGGCCGACCCAACGCGAAGGGCGATCTTCGAGCGCTTGTGCCGCGAAGGAGAAACAACGGTCGGGGCGCTGACCGCGGGCGCGGGCGTGTCGCAGCCGGTGGTGTCGCGGCATCTCAGCGTGCTGCGCGATGCCGGCATGGTGCAGGGCCGCCAGGATGGACGGCAAACCCATTACAGCGCCCGTCGTGAGGCACTGGCGCCGCTAGTGGATTGGACCAGTCAGATGGCAGGCTATTGGGAAAGCCGCTTCGACGACCTCGAAAATCTGCTCAACAGGATGGATCAATGACCAGCAATCAGCCCGAAATCAGAACGGTGATCGTGGAGCGTCACCTTGCCCACAAGCCGGCCAAGGTCTGGCGCGCGCTGACGCAGCCGCATCTGATCCGTGAATGGCTGATGGGGAACGACTTCGAGCTCGTGCTCGGCCGTCCCTTCACCTTCAGCGAGGACTGGGGCTCGGTTGAGTGCCGCGTTACGGCTATCGAGCCGAACAAGAGCATTGCCTATAGCTGGGACGCCTTCGGGCTGGAAAGCATGGTCACTTGGACGCTGACCGAGACCCAGACGGGCACTCATCTGCGGCTGGAGCAGGTCGGTTTCCGCCCAGACCAGGACTATGCATTCCAGGGGGCGCAGCAGGCCTGGCCGCACTATTTCGACCAGATGGAAGAAGTATTGGCCAAGCTCGACTGAGCCTGCGCCGATCGGGGGGATAGAACATGGCCAAGTGGATACGACAGTCGCACCGGTGGGTCTCGATGGCGTTCACGCTGACGGTGTTTGCCAACATCGCCGCGCTGGCCTTGGGGCAGGATTTGCCCTGGCTTTATTACCTGCCGTTACCGCCATTGCTGCTTCTGATGGCGAGCGGGCTTTACATGTTCATGTTGCCCCATCGAGGCAAGTGGCGCGGCAAGCAGATCAGCAACTAGGAGGAAATCATGGCTGGCAAGGCAAGCAAGGATGATGGGTTTTCGCCTGAAGAACGGGAGGCGATGAAAGAGCGGGCGCGCGAGACCAAGAAGGGTGGCAAGGCGGCTGGCGAGGCTGATTGCCTCAGCAAGATCGACGAGATGGAGCCCGCCGATCGTGCCATGGCCGAACGGATCCATGCATTGATCAAGGAAGTGGCGCCACAGCTCAAGGCCAAGACCTGGTATGGCATGCCGGCCTATGCCAACAGCGATGGAAAGGTCGTGTGCTTTTTCCAGAGCGCCACCAAGTTCAAGGTGCGCTATGCGACGCTTGGCTTCAACGAGGATGCACGGCTCGACGATGGCAATATGTGGCCATCGGCCTATGCGCTGCTCCAGTTAACGGATGCGGAAGAGGCGCGCATTGCGGCGCTGGTCAAGCAGGCCGCGGGCTAGAGCTACCAGGCGTTGATGGCGCTCAGCCAGCGCTCCATCTCACCATCGAACTGGCGCCACGATGGAAGCATCGCGGCGTCAAAGCGATACACTGCGGCGATACCGCTGGGCAGGTAAACGGTGCGGACGCATTGCGCCGCGCCGCCGGTCTCGACCGGGTCGAGACATTTGGCGACGAATGGATTGGGCGAGAGGGCGTCGTACCAGACGCTTTCGCCGGTGAAGCCATCATCGTCATGCATAGGCTTGCCGACAAGACCTATTACGCCTTCGAGCGACCCTTCTCCGAACTGATGCAGGTAGACGCTGTCGAGCAGGCTTGCGCTGGTGCGCGCGCGGCTGCGGGGGAGAAGTGAAATATCGACCGACATGGCAGAAGTGCCATCAACGGATAAGGGCACTTGGAGGTCCACCTGATCGGTGAAGCCTGCGCGGATCTGCTCGCCATAGCGAAACCAGCTTTGCGGGATGGACAGATCGCGTCCCGACAGAGTCAGTGTGACGGGGTTGGTGTCGCCCAGGCTTGGCACCGGACGGCGATCAGCGCGGCCGAGTTCGTCGATCAGATAGGCCACGGCCACGCACAACAGCAGCACCAGCACGGCGATGCCGGCCAGATTGTAGATGAGGGCGGAGCGGCCCAAAGGGCGGCTGGCCGGTTCGGCGCGCGCGTTCATCGCGAAATTAACCAGTGGAACCGAGGGAGCGTGACACTACAGCAGGACCCCAATATGCTTAATGAAGCGTTAAGAAACCGAGCGGGGTTTCGGATCGGCAGGGGTGGATGGCATGACCAAAGAATTGCTTCTCGCGGCGTTCCTGATCGGAGTGGGACTCTGCCTGGCAGGTGCGGGAACGCATCTTTACCAATGGGTGGCGCGGCAGCAGGCCATGCTGCGCTATGACGGCACGACCTTTATCGCGTCTATGGGCAACCTGCTGATGAGCTTTGTTTGCGGGCCCTATATCATGCTGCAGATGGGCTGGCAGCACGAGGAGAATGGCACGATCTCGATGCCGTCGGCGCTGGTGTCCGCCCTGGTGGCGTTCAGCTGGGCCTTCGTTACGGGCCTGCTGTTCATGGGCCTTTATGTCGCCATCCGATACTAGCCCGCGCAAGGAGTTCCGCACGCCTCAGGCATGATTCCGGGCCTCCCTGGACGGGGAGCATGCGGCGCGTGGCCCACAGGGGTTGCGCCCGGGGCAAAGCGGGCGATGGCTACCGTCACAGTAGACATCGGCAGTAAGGCTGGTCTCACCCGAGGCCGGCCTTATTTGTTCAAGCAAGCTTAGTTGATGGCGGCCGTCGCGGTGACGATGTCGCGGGTGTCGATCATGTCCACCCACTGGCCGGCATCGGCCTGGGACTGGCGCTTGATGAACTTGTAGGGGGTCTGGCTCCACAGATCGACCGAGCCGACCTGATTGTCGAGTACCAGGTCGCCCCGGTCGGTGCGCACCATCAGCACGGCATGGCCTTCGCCATTGGCCTGCTTGACCACGGCGAGCAGCAGCGTGCTGGCCGGCCAGCCGGCATTGATCAGTTCGCGGCGCTTGAGCAGCGCGTAATCTTCGCAGTCGCCATAGCCGTTGGGATAGGTCCAGAATTCAGAGGTCTGGTAGAGCTGTTCGTCGGTGACCGGCACCACGGCTCCGTTGACGCCGGCATTGATCGAGAGCAGCTGCATCCAGAGCGCTTCGGTGAGCGGCACGGTGGCGACGGGGTTGCTGTTGGGCTGGCACTCGAGTGGGCGGGCCTGGCAGAACTCGGCGTGGCCAACAGGAATGCTGGTGGCGGTGGCTGCGGTCTGGATGAAGGCCACATCACTTGCTTCAAACGCCAGGGCCGGGCCGCTCAGAGCCAGAGCGAGGCCGATGATGGCGGCCAGCAGTCCCTTGGTGTTCGCATGCATTTCTGTGATCTCCCCGATGGAGACCACGTTACGGAGGCCGCTTTAGGCCGATGCGAAAAGTGCCGTGTAGTTTTTATGCGTGTTTTATGGATTGGATTTTGCGGGCATTAACCACGACAAGGCCGGTCTAGTTCATGCGCAGGTTCTGCTGGATGACGGTGATCATCTCCTGCGCGGAGGCGAACTCCACCGCCACGCCATTCTGGAAGTGACGGACGACGCGGGCGCGCATCCGACCCAGCGTGACCGGAGTGCCCATAGCCGGGCGCACGTCGAGCTCGATAGCGGCGCCGGAGAGAGAAATGTCGATGATCTTGCAGTTGTAGCGCCGGCCATCGTCAAGAACGACGGTGGAATGGCGAATGTCGGGCACGACGCGTTCGTGGCGACGATCCTCGGGCAGGTTGAGGATGTCCTTGTTTGCCAGCCAGGTCAGTTGGGCGGCCATCTTGTCGCGCTTGCGCGGCGAGGCGGCGATGTCCATCTGGAAGCCACCCTCGATCGGGCTGATGATGGTGCCCTCGATGCGGCCCACATGGTCCACATAGGCGATGACCTTTTCGCCCGCAAGGCCGGCCACCGGCGCGATGACCAGAGCGTCACCCGGGGACATTTCCAGAATCTGGCAGGGAAACTCGCGACGGTCGGCAAGCATGTAGCGGCCCAGAACCGACACGTGGACGCGCTGGAACTTGGCCTTGTCCGCACGGGTGCGGGCAGGGGCGATGAATTGCCGGGAAGGAAGGTCGTCGCTAAGCATCGGGCGGACCAAAAAGCTCGTGTTTGCACAACAAGCTAATCGGTCTTGGTTAACGCAGTGTATTGCCGATCAACAAAGCGTCAGCCACAGGCGCGGCAAATACTTAGCACCTTGCTTACTGTCGGCCGCCGTCGATCACCGCAAGGTGGGCATAGCGGCGGGCGGTTCGGCCATAAACGGTTGCGGGCATGCCGACAGGGGCGGCACTGGAATAGGTCAGTTCGCTCCCCACATTGGTGGCCACCTCGCGGGCGGTTTCTTCGAGGGCGATGTCGTCGGGCCAGATCAGCCGAAGGCCGGTGATGCGCTGTTCCATGATGGGCTGGACGCCGAGCCAATAGGGATCATCAAGCGCGGTCATGGCACCAAGGAGGCGGGTGTGAGTGGAGCCATTGTGCCGCAGCGGCATCAAGATGGTTTCAAAGGAGACCTTGGTGTGGACCGCAGTGGAGCCCTGGAAGGTGACGAGGGCAACGGCGTGATCTTCAGTGACGGCGCGGATCAGCGTTTCCATGGCGTCATGGTCACGTTCGTGCCAGAGGCCGGAAAAGGAGCGGTTCTTGAGTTCGCGGCAATAGCTCGAGCACAGATGCGAGCCGGCGAGGCGGAAGGAGAAGCCGTCGCTCTCGTCGAGTTCGAGAATGAAGGTGTTGGCCAGCGCGTCCCGGATGCGGGTGGGGTCGATATCCTTGCGGTCGGGAGCGCTGCGCGCGCCACGGATGGCGTTCCAGTATTCGTAGAGCGTCCTGGTGCTTTGCTTTTGCATAATCTGTTCCGCCGACCCGGGCAGACGCTCCCCCGGAGCGCCTTTGCCGCACGGCCAGACATTGGCCCAAGGGGAGCCGAAAAGCGCTCTTAAAGAAGACTTAAGGTTAACGCTTGTGGCGCAATGTGGAAAAGAGAAGCGCAAGCGGCAGGATCGCAGCAAGTTGGAGCCAAAGCATGAATGAACACAACCAAACACCTGCTGAGCCGGAGGGTAGCGGCCGTGAGCCGGTGTTTCTGTTGCCGGGCGCGGTGACCGCCACGATCGCCGTGCTGGCCGCCATTCACATCGTGTCAACCTTCTTCCTTAACCCGGACGGGCAGGTGCAGCTGGTGTTCTGGCTGGCTTTCCAGCCCCTGCGGATACTGGCCACTGCCGAGGATCCATCCCTCGCGGTGCCGCTGATCTGGACGCCGTTCACTCATGCGCTGCTGCATGGCGGCTGGCAGCATCTGCTGGTCAATGTGGCGTGGTTCGCCATATTCGCCACGCCCGTGTCGCGCCGCTATGGGGCCGGGGCGATGTTGGCCATGTTCTTTGCGTCGGCAGCGGCTGGTGCGGCGCTGTTCGCGGTCACGACGCTCGATACCGGGGCGTATCTGATCGGCGCGTCGGGCGGGGTGGCGGGACTAACGGGCGCCGCCTGCCGGTTTATCTTCCAGCCGGTGATCGTGTCACAGAACCCCGAAACAGGCGAGCGGGTGGTTGTGGGACGAAGGCTGGCCTCACTGCGCGAGCTGTTGGCGGACAGCCGGGCGCGGCTCTTTGTCTTGATCTGGGTGGTGCTGAACGCAGCCGTGCCCCTGTTGCCGCTGGTCACCGGCATGCAGATGTCGGTCGCCTGGCAGGCGCATCTTGGCGGATTCTTTGCCGGGCTGCTGATGGTGGGTTTGTTTGAGCGGCGGCATTAGAGACGTTGCCGGGCGATCGAGGCTAAGCGATGGCCACGAGATCCAGGTCGTGCTCGCCCAGGGTCACC
>CAKTFF010000043.1 GCA_934553185.1 uncultured Devosia sp. | reverse complement strand
GCGCACCACCATGCGTACGAACGATGACGCCCTCGCTCTCGAGCATCGTCAGATCCCGCCGCACCGTGGGCTCGGATGCTTGTACGGCTTCCGCGATCTCGGCGATCGACATGTGACCGCGAGCAAAGAGCAGCTGACGAATGGTGGTGAAGCGATCAGGTTTCATGAGCAGCCCGAGTGTGGAGTTTCATATTCATGATCAATATGACAGGTTGTCAATCACTTTCTTGATCATTAATGATCTGTACGCGAGCAAGGAGGCGTTTGATGCGCGATGAATTTTTTGGCCAGCTGGTGACCGCGCACGATCGGGGCGAGCCTCGCGGTGTCACCTCCGTATGTTCCGCCCACCCCTACGTCATCGAGGCAGCACTGAGACGTGGAGCGGTGGTCGGCGAAGCAGTCCTGATCGAAGCCACCTGCAATCAGGTGAACCAGGACGGCGGCTATACCGGCATGACACCCGAAGACTTCCGGATCTTCGTCCAGAACATCGCAGAGAAGGTGGGCTTCCCTGCGGACCGACTCATTCTCGGCGGCGACCATCTCGGTCCCAATCCATGGCGCCACATGCCAGCGGAAGCAGCGATGGAGAAGGCGCATGTGATGATAACCGCCTTCGCCAAAGCCGGCTTCACCAAGATTCATCTCGACGCCAGCATGAACTGCGCTGACGATCCAATGCCTCTGGCGAACGAGGTCATCGCACAGCGCGCAGCGGCGCTGGCCGCCACGGCTGAAGAGCATGCAGGGGGCCGCATCCTTTCCTACGTCATCGGGACAGAGGTGCCTGTGCCCGGAGGAGCGACCGAACATGTCGACGACCTGACGCCAACCCCACCTCAAGATGCTGAGGGTACCGTGGAACTGCACAGAAAAGCTTTCGACGCGGCAGGGATCGGATCAGCGTTCGAACAGGTCATCGGGTTGGTCGTGCAGCCTGGCGTCGAGTTCGGGCACGAGAACGTCGTGTTGTATAAACCGGACGCTGCACGTGGACTGTCGGCAATGCGCGACCAGTTGAGCCTCACTTATGAAGCTCATTCGACGGACTACCAAAGCCCCGAAGCATTGGCTCGGCTGGTTGAGGATGGCTTCGCCATTCTTAAAGTTGGCCCATGGTTGACCTTTGCGATGCGAGAAGCTCTCTATGGCCTAGACCTCATTTCGGAAGAGATGTTCGGCACGAGCGGGCTGAAGAGCGGGATGGAAGCGCTGATGGTCGACGAGCCGAGTCATTGGCATCGGTACTACCACGGCGACGGCCACGCACAGCGTCTGCAGAGGCACTACAGCTATTCGGACCGCATCCGGTACTATTGGGCGACGCCGGAGGCGCAACGTCTCGTCAAGGAAATGCTTGGTCGCTTTGAAGACAAGCAGATACCCGAAACGTTGATCTCTCAATACCTGCCACTGCTTTGGCCGGAGGTCGTCTCTGGGGCATTAATGCCGCAGGCCAAGGCTTTGCTGCTCAGGGCCGTCGAGCAGGTCCTCGATGTCTACGGCAATGCGACAGCGCCAGCCAAGAGAAAGTTACCATGAGATTTGCGGTCATGGGCACCGGCCAAGTAGGTCAGGCAATAGGCACGAAGCTTCTGCGACTTGGCCACGAAGTCGTAATGGGCTCGCGCCAGCCTGCGGATCGACAGCTTGCGCTCCATGTAGCCACGTACGTCGAAGCGGCAAGCGAAGCAGACTGGATCGTGAATGCACTGCCCGGCGAAAAAGCGATCGACATCCTGAGCAAGTGCGACACGGACGGAAAGATCATCATCGATATCGGCAACTACGACCATGCCGTCGATCAGCCGATCGTCGTGCCTCTGGGACAGGCCCTTCCAGGTAAGGCTGGTATGCGGCTGGTCCGAAACATAGGCGCCGCTTGGAGCCGGTCCCGGCGCGGGCGCTTCCTGGGCTAGCGCGACAGTGAAAGACTGCGCGACAATCGCAGCAACGATAAGTTTCGACGAAAAATGCATGACTTCGTACCCCTTAAGCGCCGGCAACCCTTGTCACTCGGCTTGGTGGGTCCTTGATAAAGTTCGAGTGGCGAGGCAGCTTCCTAAAACATCTCCTATTGAGATCGCTCGATCCTAAATTTATCCTATCGGCACAGCAGGACAGGCATGATCGCTCCCGACATCGCCAAGCTGATCACCAGTCCCACGATGATCATCGTTTCTACCGCTGACCGGTTCAACAGAGCGAGCATCGGTCGTGTTACAGGGGCGCACTATGATCGGGTCAGCACCGCGATTTCGCTGCTTGTGTCTGCACGCCAATGGAGCAACGTCTTCGTCGATCTCGAGCCAGGGTCGCCCATCGCGGCCACTTTCGTCGTTCCGCAAAGCTACCAGACGGTTCAGATCAAGGGCCGGGTAGAAGCAATGGCGCCGGCAACACCGCAGGACAATGCAGCAGCGCTTACGTATCGCGCATCCATGCAGGATGTCATGCGCGATACCGGCGTCTCCATCGCGCAACTTTCCCACACAATGGCACTAGAGGACCTGCAGCGGATCAGTTTTCTTCCAACCGACGTCTTCAACCAGACTCCTGGGCCACAGGCGGGAACGCGGCTTCGCAAAGGAGCGCCGCTGTGATTAACCTGAGGTCACTGCGCGACAGCTTCGAGGGCGTCGTTCCCTCGATCATTGCCACGAGCGATCCAGCAGGCGTCCCCAACATCTCCTACCTCTCGCATGTGCATTTCGTTGACGACGAGCATGTCGCCCTGTCCAACCAGTTTTTCTCAAAAACTGCGGCCAATGTTCAGTTCAGTGGCTTGGCCTCGGTCATGGTGGTCAATGGGCGCACTGGCCAACAGCACGTGCTGCACCTGCGCTACATCCGCTCGGATCGCGAAGGCCCGCTCTATGAGCGCCTGCGCGTCCATCTGGCTGTCGGCGCCGCAAGCCAAGGCATGCGTGACGTCATGCGCTTGCGGGCGGTGGACATTTATCGGGTAGTGAGTATTGAGGCCATCGTCGCTACCGATCCGCTCGAGGAGACGCCAGCCGAACCGCCCCCTGCTGATCTGCTCGCTGGGACGCGGGCGGTGTGCCGGCGTCTAGCCCTTGCCGAAGACTTCGAGACCAGGCTCGATCAATTGGTACAGGGCTTGGTCGAGTACTTCGGCTTCCGCCATATAGTCATTGCCGTGCCGGACGAAAACCAGACGAACCTGGTCACCATTGCGAGCCATGGCTACGAAAGCACTGGCATTGCAGCAGAAACCTCGATGGGAGAAGGCGTTATTGGCGCAGCAGCCTCCAATCGGCTAGGCGTGCGCGTCAGCGACCTTGGCCGCGCTAACCGCTATGTCGCCGCCGTGAGCAAGCAGAACCGCGAGCAGCTGACCCAAATTCCATTCCCGGGCCTTGCAGCGCCGCGCAGTCAAATGGCGGTGCCGGTGATCCGCGGCGAGCGGCTGCTGGGCGTAATCTTTGTTGAGGCCGAAGAAGCGTTTGCGTTCAGCCATGCAGATGAAGATGCTCTCGAGATCATTGCTCTGCATCTCGCTTCGGCCTTTGAACAGGCCCGGGCACCGGCACTGAATACAGCCGCCGGTCAATCGATGTTAAAAGCCGAGCGCCCCGACGAAGGCTCGTTCACGATGCGCTATGATGCCGGTGACGGCAGTGTTTTCTTCAACGACGACTATCTCATCCGCGGCATACCGGGTCGGTTGCTACACCACTTTATCACTCACTATCTGGCGTCGGGGACAGTGGACTTCACCAATCGTGATCTTCGCCGAGACTCCTCGCTCCAACTGCCGGAATACAAGGATAATCTGGAAACCCGGCTCATCCTACTCCGCCGCCGGCTGGAGGAAAAAGGCGCACCTATTCAGTTGAGCCGGCCAGCAAGGGGGGCAGTGCGCCTCAAGGTTCTTGCAAGTCCGAACCTGCTCTTCTGAACAGCGGCGGAGCTTTGCGACGATCATTCGCCTGGCGCATTCGGGGTGGAAAGCGGACTGTCGATTAGTTCTTTCGGAGAGATGGGAATCAGCCGTTTAAACGTGGCTTTGCAATCGAATGCAGCGACCAGACCTACTAGCAGGTGGCCGAGAGCAGAGTACCGCTTGCCAACATCGTTTTTGATGCTGATCTCACTCTTCCTCCTCAGTCGATTCTTAAAAACGCTCCAAGCATTATGCGATGTTGAATTCTGACCATTGCAAAATACAGCGCGTGCAATGAGGTCCAGCACCTGATCAGTGACGCCGCTTGAACTTCGCAAGTGCTAGAGCCATGACGTCAGCAGTTGACTAAAGCCGTCCGAGCAATAGATTGGCCGCACCGGGTACGTTACCGGTGTTGTCTCAGGAGGGGGTCGACTTGGCTGGAATAAAGATTGGATATGTTGGCGGCGGCAGCACCAGGGCGCCGGGGTGCATTGCCGGCTGGCTCAACCATGGCGATGACTTTGCCGGCTCCGAGATCGTCCTGATCGACATTGATGCCGAGCGTCTCGACATCGTCCGCCGCCTGGCGCAAAACATGGCCGACTACCAGGGCGTCGACATCCGCTTCTCCGCGACCACCGATCGTGCGGCGGGCCTTGCCGAATGCGACGCCGTTCTATCGAGCTTTCGACCCGGCGGCTTTGAAGCCCGTTACCTTGACGAGTCCATCCCCCTCAAGCACGGCATTATCGGGCAGGAAACGCAGGGGCCTGGTGGCTTCTTCATGGCGCTGCGCTCGATTGCCGTGATCAAGGACGTGGTGGCCGACCTTCAGCGGGTGGCACCCAAGGCCATGCTTTTCAACTACACCAATCCGGTCAACATCGTTGCTCAGGCGGTCACGCAGTTCACCGATCAGCGCATCATTTCGCTCTGCGAGGGGCCGATCATCTTTCCCGCAGAGGTTGCGGAAGCCGCTGGTCTCGATCCCAAGAAGCTCGACAGCACCATGATCGGGCTCAACCATGCGTCGTGGTCGACCCGTCATCTTTATGAAGGCGAGGACTTTATCGAAAAGGTGCGTGAAGTCTGGGACTCCAAGCGTGATGGCAATGAGCTGACCAAGCAGCAGCGGAGTCTACTGCACATGACGGTGGCACAGAACGCCATCCCGGCGCAGTACTTCAAATACTACTATTTCAAGGACGATATTCTCGACGAATTGCAGCGCTCGCCCACCACCCGCGCCCAAGACATCATGGCCGACGTCCCGCGCTTCTGGAAGCATTACGAGGAGCTGGCCAACAGCAAGACGCCAGTACTCAACCCGGATCTGGCACGCGGCGGCATGGAGCTTCTGGAAATCGCCATCGACGTCATGGACGCGATGTTCAACGACAAGGGCGAGGTCTGGCCGGTCAACGTCCCCAATCGTGGCGCCATCTCCAACCTGCCAGACGACATGGTGGTTGAAGTGCCCGGCTTTGTCGACAAGCATGGCGCGACCCCGATCGCTTCGGGCCCGGTGCCGGCGCAGGTCGCGGGTCTCGTGCAGATGCTGGGTGAATATCAGGCTGCCACGGCACGCGCCGCCTGGGAAGGCGACCGCCACCAGGCCATTCAGGCCCTTGCCAGCAATCCACTGGTCATGTCGCTGACCAAGGCCGAAGACCTCTATGACGAGATGGCTCAAGCCCACCGGGCCTATCTTCCCGAGCGGCTTCTGGCATGAGCGAAAACGAGCATCGCTATGTAGTTGGCGTTGATGGCGGAGGCACCAAGACCATTGCTGTTATTGCCGGCCTTGATGGGCAGGTGCTTGGCTATGGCCGGGCCGGCAATTGCGACATCTATGCCAATCCCCACGCTGTTGACGAGGTGGAACTGGCCGTGATGCGCGCCTGCGCGGCCGCCAACATCACCGCCGCCGATCTTTCCGCCGCTGCCTATAGCCTTTGCGGCTGCGACTGGCCCGAGGACTTTGCCTTCTGGCAGGAAGAGCTTAGCAAGCGTGAACTGGGCCAGACCTTGCGCGTGGTCAATGATGCCGTGGGCGCCCTGAGCTCGGATGTGCCAGACGGCAATGCCATCGTCATCATCTGCGGCACTGGTGCGGCAATTGGCAGCCGCAACGAGGTCGGCCAAGTCTGGCATTCAAGCTTCTGGCAATTGCGGCAGGGCGGTGCCGAGATGAGCCATGCGGCGCTCGAATTGATCTATCGCGCCGAACTGGGCATTGACCCGCCCACCAGCCTGACAGAACGGGCACTCGGCTATTTCGGAATGGAAAGCGCCGAGCAGTTGCTGCACACCTTCACCGGCCGCGACCAGGCCCAGCCCTCCTACGTGCCGGGCCTCATGCCGCTGATCTTTGATGAAGCCGACGCCGGTGATCTCGCGGCCACCAGGCTCCTTGCCGATTATGGCGCCGCCTATGCCGAAATCGCTATCGCTGCGGCGCGCAAGGTCGGGATTGTCGGCAAGCCGATCAACCTGCTGCTCGCCGGCGGCGTGTTCCGGCACCCGTCGCAAATTCTGCGCAAGCGGATCATCGACGATCTTCACGCTGCCATGCCGCAGATCACCGTGGTGCCAAGCCGCAGCGAACCGGTTAAAGGCGCCATCACCATCGCGTTGCAGATGCTGGACGTCCGTGTCGACGATCACGTCGAGGAACGCCTGACCTCGACCATGCCACCACCCGAATTCTTCCATACTCTCGTGGCGTTGAGCGACGCCCATTCGGAGCCTCAACCGTGAAACTGTCGTTTCAGCTTTACTCCTCGCGCAACTTCCCCCCGATTGCCGATCAGATCGCGGCACTGGCAAAGCTCGGATATAAGAATGTCGAGCCCTATGGCCCCATCTATGCCGACCTCGCTACCTTCAAGGCCGCGCTAGATGATAATGGAGTGGCAGCGCCAAGCGGGCATTTCGATCTTAACATGCTGGAAGGTGATCTGCCTCGCGCTATCGAGATTGCCCGTACGCTCGGCATGCAGCTTGTGATTGCCCCCTATCTCGCCCCCAGCGACCGGCCCACGGATGGCGCAGGGTGGCGGACGTTCGGCGAGCGGCTGGTGCCCATCGCCCAAGGGCTCAAGGCTGCGGGTCTTGCCTTCGCCTGGCATAATCATGACTTTGAGTTTGCCGCTTTGCCTGATCGCAGCCTACCAATCGATGCACTGCTTTCGGCCAGCCCGCTGATCGGCCTCGAATTCGATGTCGCTTGGGCGGTTAAGGGCGGGGTTGATGCCTCCGGCTATATTGCCCGCAATGCCGACCGGATCGTTGCCATCCACATGAAAGACATGGCCAAAGACAACAGCAGGCCACAAGAAGAAGGTTGGGCCGATGTTGGTTATGGCAGCATGCCCTGGGCGGACCTCTGGCCAGCGATCGAGAAAACTCAAGTGACCGTGGTGGTCATGGAGCACGATAATCCCACCAGCTTCATTCGGTTTGCGGAAAACAGCGCCAAGGGCGTCGCACGATTGGGTATCAGCTGAAACGATTGACCCAGGCAACGATGTTGTCGGCGTAAGACGCAACAAAGCGCTGTGTGCCCGGATCGGTCAACCGTCCGTCCGGGCCGAAAAGTCCGTCATGGTAGACGAGATAGGCTTCGGGCGAACTCATCACCAGCGTGCCGAGATTGGTGAAAATTGACCGCAGCTGGGACTGCGCGACGGCTGTGCCCGTCCGGCTGGGGCTGATGCCAATGATGCCCAAAGGCTTGTTGCGCCACGCATTGTCGCTGAACGGCCGTGACCCCCAGTCTATGGCATTCTTGACCACAGCCGGCATCGACCGGTTATGTTCGGGTGTCACGATCAACACGGCCTGCGCTGAAGACAGCGTCTGCTTGAACTCGAGGACCGGTTGCGGCAACTGTGGCTCGAGGTCCTCGTTAAACATTGGCAAGTCGCCAGCCGAAAGGTAGCGATATTGGAGCCGGTCGCCTGATAGACGCTCAATTTCACGCGCAAGCTTAAGGTTGATGGAGTCCCGTTTCAGGCTTCCCACGAGAACTGCAACAAAGGACACAGCATTCTCCACGTCTTCGGTAGCGATCTGCTTGCACCGACAGCTTTACCGGCGCAACCTTCCTATGATCATGGAGAGCGTCTCGCACAATGAGCGAAGACCTAAAATCGCCCGCGACCATTTTCGACATTGCCGCTGAAGCAGGTGTGTCGATCGCCACTGCCGATCGCGCCGTTAATGGAAGGAAAGGCGTGGCTCAGAAAACGGCCGAACGGGTGCTTGCGGCTGCTGAACGGCTGAACTGGAAGCCTAATCCTGCAGCACAGACCCTGTCGCGCCGTGCTCCGATAGCGCTCGATGTCGTGCTGCCCAGGCCGTCCAATCCCTTTATGTCACGGCTGGTGGAAAGCGTGGAGGCGGCCAAGGAAAGTTTCGAGGCCTTTCGCGTCCTTCCCCGTGCTCACATCGTCGACGAACTTAACCCTGCCTCGCTCGCCCGGCAGCTCGACGACATGCGCGGCCGTCCAGAAGGCATTGCCCTTTTGGGCCTGCAACATCCGCTGGTACTTGAGGCAATTAACCGGCTCGAACAATCCGGAACGCCCGTCGTGACCTTGGTGTCCGATGTGATGGGCTGTGCCCGGCAAGCCTATGTCGGCGTCGACAATCACGCAGCCGGCCAAGCCGCTGCCGCATTGCTCGGGCGTTTTGTTGGCAGGGGCGGCGGGCCGGTGGCGGTTTTTGCCGGCACACCGCTCTACACCGACATTATCCAGCGTCAGTCGGGGTTTCTTGAGGTTGCCAAGGGCCGCTTCCCGGCCATGCGCCCCCTGCCCTCGGTGTGGAATGTGGAAGACGATGAGCACAGCTACGATGTGGCAAGGACCATGCTGCGCGAACGCAGAAACTTGTCCGGGATCTACGTGGCAGGTGGCGGACAGCTCGGCGTGGCCACTGCACTGCGCGAAAGTGGCCGCGCTGGAGACATTACCCTTGTGGCCCACGACATCTTTGGTCCACTGGCGCCTTTCCTGCGCGATGGCACGATCGACATCGCCATTAATCAAAACCCAGAAATCCAGGTCACACGGGCCTTGCAAATGCTGAATCGCTTCAAGGCCAGAATGCAGCCGGTTAGTCAGATCACGCACACAGCCATCGACATCTGCATCGCCGAAACACTGCCCAACGAACCGCCTGTTTGATCAGGGGATCAAATTTATCTTTAGCTGCTTGTCATCGCTATAACCCACGTCTACGGTAACGTACCTCACGCATCGAGCAACGATCGGAGGTTGGGAGGTATGCAGATGAAGAAATCAATTCTTGCCGTTTCGGCTCTGTCCCTGCTGGTTGCCACGGCAGCCCATGCACAGGAAAAGCCCGTTGTTGACGTTGTTCACTGGCTGACCGCTGGCGCTGAATCGGCTGCCATCAAGGTCCTGGCCGACGAAGTCACCGCCCGTGGCGGCGAATGGGTCGATTCTGCTGCCCCCGGCGGCGGTGGCGATGCCAGCGCCATGATGATGAGCCGTATCGCTGGCGGCAACCCGCCCGGCGTCGCTTTCCTGGGCATGGGTCCCAGCGCTATCGAACTGGGCGACCAGGGTGCTTTGCGCGACGTCACTGACATTGCTACGGCAAATGGGCTTGATCAGGTAACTCCGGTCATGGTCGAGATTTCCACCTCCGCCGACAATAAGCTTTATGCTCTGCCAATCGGCCTCGAAACGCAGAACCTTATGTGGTTTTCGCCGGCAGTCTTCGCCGATGTCGGCATCGAGCCGCCTGCCACCTGGGCTGAATTTCTAGAGCAGGCTGAAGCGATCAAGGCCAAAGGCTATATTCCCATGGCGACGGGCGCGCAGGGCTGGCAGCTCGGCATCCTCTTTTCCAGCGTCATTCTCGACGCAGGCGGGGCGGACCTTTACCGCTCCGTGGTGATGGACCATGACACCGAGATGGCAGCAGGTCCGGAAATGGTCGCAGCCTTCACCACTCTGCGTGGTCTGGCCGATAATTCCGATCCAGGCTCTGCCAACCGCGCTTGGAACGATACGCTGAACCTCGTTGCCGAGGGCCGCGCCGCCGTTCAGGTCATGGGCAGCTGGGCTGGCGCCGAACTCGAAAATATGGGTATGGAGCAGGGCAAGGCATGGGATTGCGCCCTGACACCGGGCAGCGATGCCGTCATCGTTGAAGGCGCCGGATTCGAATTCCCACTGGTCACAGATCCGGCTGCACTGGCGGGACAGGACCTCTTCATTGAAGTAATGATGGACCCCGCTGTCCAGACAGAATTTGCCCGCCTGAAGGGCGCCGTTCCGCCCCGCGCAGATGCCGATAGCTCAGGCCTTTCGAGCTGCACCCAGATTGCTGCCGAAGCCCTCGCCAACCCGGAAGAAGGTGGTCTTGCCACCATGGGTGCCAGTGTTTCCTCCGACAATTGGGGGCAGATCCAAGACTTTCTCGCCAACTTCTGGGCCAATCCGAGCGTGACGCCGGAAGCCGCCGCACAGGAATTCGCTGCCATCATCGGCACCGAAGAATAGGTTCCTCCCTGCTGGCGCGCCCATCTGGGTGCGCCAGTTCCTCCGTGAGGCATTGATGGCCAGGCAACGTAAGATAACCGCGCAGACGGTCGCCAAGCTTGTGCTTGTGCCCACCATTTTGCTGTGCGCGATAGGCTTCTATGGCTCGATCCTTTGGACTTTTGTGATCTCGTTCACAACCTCGGGCATGCTGCCGCAATACAACTTTGCCGGCTTTGATCAGTACATAAAGCTTTTTGGCATGGACCGTTGGCACACGGCCTATACCAACATGTTCCTGTTCGGGTTCCTTTATA
>CAKTFF010000042.1 GCA_934553185.1 uncultured Devosia sp. | reverse complement strand
GCCAGTTGGGGGCAGGGCAGACCCGTGATGACGGCGCGCGCTCGTCCAGCGCGCCATGGGTCGCCTTTCTCGACGATGACGATGAATGGACGCCCGACAAGCTCGAAACGCAGTTCCGCCTGCCCCTGACCCCCAAAACCATCGTGGTGAGCCGCACCGAAGTGGTGATGCCCGAAGGCACGTTTATCTGGCCGACCCGTGTTTATGACGGGCGCGAGCCGATCGACGAGTGGCTGTTCGACCGCAAGGCTTGGTTCAAGGAAACCGGCAGCTGGCTGCAGACCTCGTCGCTGATGACGCCACGCGCCCTGTTTGACGTGCTCGGCTTTGCCGGCATGCATCACGAAGAATGGGAAATCTCCATTCGCGCCGTCAAGCAGCACGGCTATCAGCTGCTGACCGCGCTCGAGCCTACGGTGATCCACTACCGGACGGCGGTGGCGACCTCCTTGAGCGGAACGCAGCGCTGGCCGCAATCGCTGGTCTGGCTCGACGGGCTGGGCGATCTTTTGACGCCACGTGCCTATTCGGGCTTTTGCCTTCTCAACATTTCCCGTTCGGCCGCCGATGCCGGGGATCGCTCGGCCATTCCCGTTTTGTGGAAGGCGGCCTGGCGCAAGGGCAAGCCGACGGCGCAGCAATGCTTTGCCTTCGCCATGATGTGGCTGCTGCCGCCCGCCACCCGGCGGCGCCTGCGGGGCCTGATCAGCCGCGACCGTGAGCAGCGCGCGGCCTGAGCGCCTGACGGCTGATCAATACATGCCGGTCCAGGGTTCACCCAGGCCCAGGTAGGACCGGGCCAGGAGGAACAGGGCAAGGAAGACGGCGATGGCCGCTGTTCCGATGGCATCCTGCCGGAGAAAGCTCGCGCCCAGGCGGATCTGCGCGGCAGCGATCAGCCCATAGCGGCAGACCTCGACCACGGCCATGCCCAGGATCGCCGCCGGCAAGCCACCCAGCGCAAAACCCACGGGCAATGCGACCACCAGCCCGACAATGCGCAACACGTTGATGACGCTGACAAATTGCGGCTTGCCCTTGCCCATCACGGCCGCGTCGTTGAGGCTGCTGAGAAAGGCAGCCCAGGTTCCGAGCAGCAAAAGAAACAGCATCCAGCCACCTTCGCGGAACTCGGGTCCGTAAAGGATGCGAATGGCCCAATCGGACCAGCCCAGCAGGACGGCGGTGCCCAAGGCGGCGAGAAGCACGAAATACTGGCGCGTCCGGAACAGCTGCTTGCCCATGCCTGCACCGGTGCCGTTGCGCTCGGCGGCAAAGACCGGGAAAACGATCTGGTAGCCCAGCCGGCTGGCCAGAACGATGGGCAGGTCCGAGACCGCGCGCGCCAGCCCGTACACGCCGAGCGTCGCGATGGTGACTTCCTTGCCGATATAAAGGCGGTCCAGATAAAGGCTGACAAACAGCGTCAGGGACGAGAGGGCAATCCAGCGGCCGAAGCGCAAAATGGAGAGCACATGCTCCCAAAGCAGAAGCAGCCTGTGCCGCTGGTGGGGCAGGAAAAAGCTGAGCACGGTGCGGAAAGCCACCGTCAGCAACATGCCCAGCACGGGCGCCCAGACGGTGGGCATGGCAATGGCGAGGCCGATATTGACGGCGAGCCCCGCGACCTCGATCACGAACTCAAAAAGATTGCGGATCTTGACGTCGAGCTGGCGCGACAGGGTGAACATCGCCGTCGAGGCAAAGCAATGGATCAGCGGCGCGGCGCTGACCGCATAGAACACCTCGACGGGAACCTCGTAGAGGGTCGACAGAAGTGGGGACAAAAGCAGGCAGCCCACCGACATGATCATGCCGCGCGCAATCTGCACGGACCAGGCGGTATTGAGATAATCGGGGTCGTCGCCCTTGGCGTAGTGGATGGTGTGCTGTTCGAGGCCCAGATCGGCAAACAGCTGTGCGCCCACGCGAACAGCCTGCGCCACAACCATGACGCCCAGGATTTCCGCGCCAAGCAGGCGGGACAGAAAGATGCTGGTCGAAAATTTGACGGCGAGCGAACCGGCATAAAGCCCGATCGTCCACATGAATTTGGCGGCGACCGATCCTGGCTTGACCACTGTATTCACGGGGAGGCGCCTTATGCTTTTTGCATCAAGCCGGCGCGATAGCCGTAGATGGCGTCCTCATTGTAGTCGAGGCCGCTGGTCGCCGCTGCGCCCACAAGGCTCGACAGCTCGCTGCGGTCGGCATGGAGGGCGATGATCGTTTCGCTGAGGCCGGCAATGTCGTTCATTTGCACAAAAGCGCCGCCGCCATGCGCCGCGACGAGCCCGCGGGAATAATCGGTGCCATAGCCGACCAGCGGGCAACCCGACACCAGCGACTCGATGAGGCAGCGCGGGGATTCAAGCGTCTTGTGGCAGAACATCAGCATGTCGCTGTCGCGCAGGGTTTTCAGCAGCGCCTCGCGGTCATTCTGGAAACCGGGGAAATGCACCTTGCCGCTGAGGGAGGAGCCGGCGACCCGCTCGCTCATCATGGGGAGATCGGGACCATCACCCACCCAGGTAGCCGTAAACGGAACGCCTTGGCTGTCGAGCCGGTCGAGCACATCGAGCCAGTCCGTCGGCCCTTTCATGGGGGCGGCGCGGCCCACATAAACGATGCGCAGCGGGCGGCCACTGGCGATCGCCGCACGCTTTTGAGCAAGATCAGCCCCGCTGATGCGATCCGCAACATGGGTATGGGTATTATAGGTGACGTAAGGCTCGCGGCAAAAGGGCTTGTAGTGGTTGTAGACGTCGAGACCCTGAAGGAGCGACACCCTGCTGCGGCGCAGAACGAAGCGGGTGAACTGCTCCATCATGGGCAGGTAAACGGCGCCGGCGAGACGCCGGAGCACGCTGGGATGGCGCGCCGCCTTTTCACCCAGCACCTCTGCTTCGACCCGATCCACCTTGTTGGCGAAGGCTCGGCCCTGCCGTGAGGCTTCGAGCGACGCCAAAGCCGGCCAGTCGCCCAGAATGCCGCCGATGGTGAACATCAGATGGGTATGCTGGGGGATCGCCTCGCGCAATTGCCGGTGCACGGGGCCCATCGTGCGCAGCATGGTCAGCGGCCGATAAGCATAGGGCAGGGCAATGATCCGGCAGCGTGCAAAATCAGGGTCGCCATCGATATCGACCCAGCGCGTGGAGCTTGATCCGGCAGCATGGTCTTCGGCGATGCCCATATAGGTGATGCGCTCGAAATGGCGCAGCCACTGGCGGATTTCCGCGGCTGTTTGATCATCGATCTGCAGCCCGCGCGGCCCCTTGCGGAGGGGGACATGCGTAACGATCAGCAGCGGCGCTGCCTTTGGCGCATCAGCTTGCGCGACCTTCGCCAGTGTCCCGTCCAAGGATGCCATTGCCCATCGCTCTCTTGATTTGGCGAGTGCTCTAGGACACACGCCGGGGATTGTACACGTCAATGTGCTAAAACAGCATATTTGCCCGTGGCTGTGCACCAGTCGCCCGCGCCCAGCTCCAATGCGTTTTCTGCGCTCACAAGGGGAGTGGGTATGGTATCAGTGCCGTTGAACCTTCACCCGGGCCGTACCATGCTGGACACGATCTCATACCCCGCCGCGACAACGTCCGAGATTGATCGCGAACACGCGTCGGCGAAGTTTGCATCCTGGTGCTTGGTGTTGTTGTTTCTTTTGGCCTGTGTGGGGCCGCGCGGCGCTAACACGGTCGGCGGGGTCAGCGGTGAAGGCGATTCCATGCGCCAGATCGGCTATATCCTGGCGGCGGCAACGACATTCTATGTGTGCCGCAGCGCGCGGTGGCTGTATCTGTTTCCCGCCATGGCAATGCTGGCGCTCGGCTGGTGCTGGCTGAGCCTGGTCTGGGCCATCGATCCCGCCAACGGCTTCCGCCGCCTGGTGCTAACCACCATGCTGATGGCTGCCATCTTTGCCGCCGTGGAAGTGGCCGGCACGCAGCGCGCCTTGCGCGTCTTCGGCAAGCTGAGCGTGCTGATCCTCTTCATCAACCTGTTCTGGGTTTTCGGCACGTCCGGCGGCATTCACCTGCCGGGCGAGATCATTGGCGATCCCGGCCTTGCCGGAAACTGGAAGGGGGCGATGGGCCACAAGAATTATGCCGGCCCCTATACGGCGGTGACCATGCTGGTGCTGCTGCTCGGCCCGCGGTTCCTGCCGTCTCTGGCGCGCTGGCCGGTGATCGGGTTGGCAGCTGTGTTCCTTTGGGGCACGCAGTCCATGACCTCGATTGGCCTGTTCTTTGTCTGCCTGCTCGCCGCTATGTTCTATGGGCTGCTCGGCGAGCGCGGCCGTCGGTTGTTGCTGCCCTTCACCGTGTTCCTTGTTGCCGTCTCGCTTCTGCTGTTCGGCCCCGAGATCAACAGCGCTTTTACCGCGATCAGCCACTTCATCACCACGCCCGAAGCGGTGACGGGCCGCGGTGAAATCTGGACGGCTCTGCTGCAGTTCATTTCGCAGAACTGGCTGCTCGGATCAGGCTATGGCTCGCTCTGGGGCATTGGGCCGGAAGGTCCGATCCAGCGGCTGGTCAGCTCGAGCTCCTGGGTGGAGAACGTGTATAGCGGCCACAATGGTTATCTCGACATGCTCGGCATGGTGGGCGCCCCCGGACTGATCCTGGTTCTCGTAGGCTTCTTCGTGGCGCCCCTGGCGCGGCTGACGAGCTCGCGGGCGATTTCGGTGCAGACCGGTGCGCTGTTGTTCGCCATTCTGATGTTCAGCCTCGGGCACAACTTCACCGAGTCCACGCTGCTGACCCGCGATCTCGTGGTGTGGCTGATGCATGCCATGGCAATGGCGATGATCTACAAATCATCCCGCGAAGAACCGGGCAGCCCTGCTTAGTTGCGGGCTGCGCTGATCCACAGCACGCGAGAGCCTCAGGCTCTGGCTTCGCGCGTGCTGCTTTCCTTGCCGGGGCCGCCCAGAAGCTTGCGACGCATGATGCTGAGAAGTGGGCGTTCCAGAACAACATAGGCCAAGGCGCCCGCCACGACGCAGGCGCCGATCACCACCACCGAATACCCCCAGGCGCCGACCGGCGTGCCGAACAGCCCAAGCCTCAGGCCGATGGCCACGGCGGGCCCCAGAACGAAGCTGTGCGTCAGGTAGATGCTGTAGGACGCTTCGCCTAGGAACTCCATCGAGCGTTCTGCGGCATCAATCGTTTCGGGGTTCTTCTCGCAGCTCACGACCCACACTGCGGCGACGCAGCAGATCATGGTCAAGGTGGGGTCGGAGATCAACACAGCGCCAAGGAGCAATGCCGACGCCAGCAAAAGGCAGATCTTGGGCGAAAGGCGCACGGGAACGGGCGCCAGACCGATCAGCATGCCGGCAATGAAGAACAGGATGATCGGGTGGCCGTAAAAGGCCAGCAGGTCCTGCGGGTCGCCGTTGGGCAGGCTCTGTCCCCAGGCAAGGCCGAGGCCGACAACTGCCACGAGTGCGGTAAACAGCACAGCGAGGCCAAGCCGGCGGGTCAGAAAGAGGCTGAGCGCGAAAATGGCGTAGAAGAACATCTCGTAGTTCAGCGTCCATCCCAACCCGTAAAGGGGCTGCATCAGCCCCGTAGGATTAACGTAGGGGATAAAGAGAAACGACATGAGCAACTCCCCGGCCGACCACGGCTCGCCCACCATGGTCATCCGAACGATGAACAGGAGGGTAAAGACATAATAGATCGGCACGATGCGGATCAGCCGGCGCAGGATGAACTTCCACGGGGCTCCCGGCTTGCCGAAATGGGCCAGCGAGCTCTTGATCATGATCAGGCCGCTGACCGCAAAGAAGGTATAAACGCCCGCTTTGCCGGCGATCAGGAAACGCTGCCAGTCAGCGCCCACCACCTGGTAGTCGATCAGGCGCATAATCAAATGGGTGATCGCCACCAAAACGGCCGCAACAGCACGCAGGCCATGCAAAGCATAGATTTTGGAGGTCATCGCGCACCACAGAGCTGAAACAGAACGGCAGAAGGGGAGGGGGCGATCAAACCGGCCCCGACATTATCTCGTAGCTGTCGGAGCGTTTACAGTCGAGTCACCAAAAGGCAAGGGGAGGTTGACGACGTTGTAAATTGAGCTTGCCGGCGAACCGCAATAGGGTGCCCCGGCGCGTGGCCTCCCTGCTCGTGCCTTCCACCTGCCGAGAGTTCAGTGCCATGAAGATCAAACGTTTGCTCGCCCTTGTGCTGTTCAATGGGGCCACCATCGTGCCCGCCTGGGCTGAGCGGGTTGAACTGGGCATTTCCGAGCCCTATGCACAGGGTCAGTACCATGCCTATGCCAGCATGTGGGCCCTGGCCCAGGACGAGACTCTCGCGCTCGGACGCAAGGCGGTGGAGGGGGAAGATTATGCGGCCACCATCACCGTGGACAAAACCAGCTTCCCCGCGCGCTCTACCATTGACTGGCATGTGCCGCAGGAGCCGCTCGACCTCACGGGCGTTTATGGCTACCTGCAGCTTTCCTATGGCAATTACCACGGCAGCCGCGTGCCCGAGCCTGTGGAGCCGGCGCAGGTCAGCGCCATCGATCGGTTGGACGTGTCCTTGTCCTTTTCCTACAGCGGGGATACCCGCTTCAACCTCCTCAACGAGCTTTTTCTTCTATCCGACCCCACAGACGTGGACTCGGTGCTGTTCGAGGTCGGTGTCTTCGCACGCGCCAGTTCCGAGATGAACGCCTACTTCAATGGCGGTCAGCAGATCGGGACTTACGTCGATGAACAAGGACGGGAGTGGAGAGCCGCTTACCGCAATTCGCCGGTGGGGGGCTATTACGTCATGCTCATTCCGGCGAACGGCGAGGATGTCGAAGGCGAGTTCAACTGGGCCGGTGTGTTCGACTTCCTGGTGAACGAGGACGTGCTAGATGGCACCGAATGGTTTACCGGCATCGCCGTTGGTGTGGAGCCCATTGCTGGGGCGGGGCAAGTGCAGATCGATGCCTTCGCGGTGGATTATCTGGCCGGCAGCTGACCCGGTTCCATCGGGTCAGGGTGTGAGGGGCACAGCCTTGGGGCGCGACGCGAACATCTCCGTCAGAATACGGGTGACGGGCCGCTCCACCACGATGTGGATTATCGTACAGGCGATGACGGACGCTGTTATTGCCAGGGCGACAATAGCGAGATAGGCGAGACCCGCAACCGGGCCGAACACCAGTCCCGCCAGCCACCAGATGCCCGCCACCACAAAAATGTGGAACAGATACAGGGCATAGGAGGCGT
Source organism: uncultured Devosia sp. (assembly GCA_934553185.1). Taxonomy (GTDB): domain Bacteria; phylum Pseudomonadota; class Alphaproteobacteria; order Rhizobiales; family Devosiaceae; genus Devosia. The sequence goes on along the minus strand of CAKTFF010000042.1, from coordinate 3,610 downwards.
CGCCCAGCAGGATGGCCAAGCGCGAAGCACGGCCGCCGATATGTTCGTAGCAGGCAAAAACTACGACGAGCACAGCGCAAGCGGCGATCGCCAGGAAATGCGCCAGGGCAGACCCGCGCATCGATCCGAACACCATGAAGATGGCGCAGAGCGCGACAACGGCGCCGGCAAAAAGCACGAGCCCCACGAGTGGCGTCACGCTCCATTGCCGCCAGTTCTTGACAAAGGCGATCGCCACGCCCGCGGCAAAAGCCAGCACATCCATGCGGGTGTAAAATTCAAGGGCAGCGGAGTCGAACTGCACCTGTGCGCCGATCACCGCCATGACCGCGAACAGGCAGATGATGGTCAGCACGCGCCCCCGCAAGCTCAGGAAGCTCAATGCAGCGAACACGGCATAAAAGAACATCTCGAAGTTGAGTGTCCAGCCGAGCTTGTAAAGGGGCAGGATCGCCCCAGTGTCTGGGGCATAGGTGGGAATAAAGGCCATGGAAAACAGCAGGTGCGGCAAGTCGAACTGCGTCGATTTCATCAAGCTGGGTAGAAACAGGGCAAAACCGACCACGACGGCAAGGGCCAGATAATAGAGCGGCACCACGCGCACGATCCGCCGGCGGATAAACAGCCATGGGTCGAACCCGCCTCGGCCGGTCGTCGTCACCATGATGAAGCCGCTGATCACAAAGAAAATGGAAACGCCCACATCGCCGAGATAGACCGCGAACGCCGGAAGATCGGGCAGCGGGTGGACGATGGCGTGGCAGGCAACAACCAGCAGAGCCGCCAGAGCTCTTCCCCACTGCAGGCCGTCCAGCCTCGTCTTGCGAGGAGCCGCAGCATTGGTGGCCATTTGTGTTCCTCTTCCGCTCGTCAAAGGCAATCCGCCAGACGAGCTGTTGCTGGCAGTACTCACATTTACGCTTGGCGCAGAAGTACGTTCTAAGGCCTGCCGGATCAAGGATTTGTGAAATAAGCTTGCAAATTGCTTAACAGCGCCAGGCGGCGTGGTGAATCAGGATCGTCACTGGCGGGAACAAGGTCGTTCTTTGCTATAAGCCGAGCCAGATCTTGTGGCTCATAGGCGATGTAAACGCCCGGTGTGTTCTCAAGATGCTTGCAGGTGGCAAGTTGATGATCGTTGCGATGCTCGCCAAGACTGGATTGGCGGGGAAAGACGATGATCGGTTTGGTGTGGCGTTTGGCGGCCAGAACCGTTCCCGTGCCGGCATGGGCAATCAGCAGCCGCGCTTGCGATAAAAAGCCGTCAAACTGCTGCGGCGACAGTGATGCATGCCAATCCAGATGTTTGGGTTGGTACTGTGTCACTCCGATCTGAGCGACTACCGGCTCCGAGAGGGTTGCGGCTATCTCGTCAACCGCAGCAACCAGCCGGTCAAAGGGCAACTGCGTTCCGACGGTCAGGAAAATCATAGGATGCTGCCCAGATATTTGGTTTTCTTGGTTGCCAGATGCGGCCACTGGGTCAGGTGCAGATCAACGAACCGCGCCGCCAGTTTGCCGCTCATCGACAATTGCTCGGCATTGGCTACGCTATCGAGCCAGACGGTGCGCGCGCCGAACAGCTTGCCGAACAGCACAGCCAGCAGGCCGGGCATGGCGCCGGTGGAAAGCACGACAGCGGGGCGGTGCTGCCGCACGAGGCTCAGCATGTGCCCGGCCGTCCGCATGGACGTCGACAGGCCTGAATCGCGATTGCTGTCGGTCACCAGCACGGCGTCCACCCCGTCACGCTCCGCCTGTCCCGCCATGGTTGTGACGTAAACCACGTCAAAACCGGCAAAGGCGGGGCGGAGAATAAGCAACTCGTCCCAGTGCCCGCCGCCCGAAGCGACAGCCAAGAGGCGCGGCTTGCTGCCTGCCGGTTTCCGCTGGGTTTGGGCAGACGGTGAATCAAGAGACATGTTTGGCTCGCTGAACGGAGTGCGGAGGTCCTACGGTGCTGACTAGAACACGTTCATAGTCGCTCAACATCTGGTCTTCCGTACGTATCTGGGGTGCAAGAATGGCAACATTGGCCATTATCTCGGCCCGCCGGTCGGCGTCGAACAGCAATGTGCGCATGGCCCGCGCGATATCGTCTGCATCCTGCGGGTCGCAGGTAACCGCTGCCTCGCGCCCGTCCGCCATGGTGATCACCTCAAGCTGGACCGGGATGTTGCTGACGACAGGCAGGGCGCCGACATGGAGCGCTTCGAGCAAGGCGATGCTCTGCCCCTCGAACAGGCTGACCTGCATAAAGGCGTCGGCGGCCGCCATCAGATCGATCATGTCCTGCCGTTCGGTCTGTCCCAGCAGATGCAGGCGCTCGGAGAGACCAAGCTGGTTTGCCAGAGCAACCACCTCGTCGCGCTGCGGGCCGTCGCCCGACATGACCAGGCGGATGCCTTCCACCTTTGCAACAGCCCGCACAGCCATCAGCACGTTCTTTTGCGGCGCGAGCCGCCCGGCCATGTAGACAAAGGGAAGGTCGTCGGGGAGGGCGAACTTGCGGAGGATCTCCGCACGCGCGGATCGCACCTTCGCTGGCACCACGCCATTGGGCACCACGCTGATACGGCGACGGTAGGCCGCTGGATGGCCCGAAAAACTGTCGGCGACCGCCGATGAAACGCAGATGATTTCCCGGTAGGCGCCAAGCGTGCCCACAAGCTTGTCGAGCAACCGCACCAGCCCTCCGTTGCGATCGGACGGGCTGTGATGGGTCACGATCACCGCCGATCCGCTGAACCATCCCGCAAGACCCGCGGCAACAGCCGCCATGGGCATGACGGAGATAATGGCTGCGGGCCGCCGGCGGCGCATGGCCAGAACGAACCGGGCAAGCACGGCGAGGTATCGGTGCGGGGGCAGGGCCTTGCTGGGTGTCAGCACTTCCTCGACGCCGGACGGATCGGGATCAAAGCCCGAATAGAGCGCCATGGATGCGCAGCGATAGCCCTTCTGTTCGAAGCGTCCGCGCAAGCTTTTTATGTAGTTGACCGTGCCCCCGCGCGTGTCGTGCGCGCTGAGAAAAAGCACCTCGTGCGCGTCACCGCCGTCGCCTGCGCCTGCTTTGATCAATGAATAAACCCCCGGTTGGAAAGGTTAGCAAGAGCTGAACAGAACAGCCGCAATTGCAAGGCCGCTTTAGAGGGACGCCTCAGCTTTCTCTGTCAGTTTGCCTGGCAGACGGAGAGCGTAAATGACTGGTCTGACACAAAATATATTGGCGATGGCAAGTAGCACGCCCATTGGCGCGCTTGCTAGCACGATCGACTTTGATTGTGGCAAACTCCCCTCTGGTAACACTAACACCGGCAGTCCGGCGCATGTCGCCCACCGCCATAGTGCGCCCGCATCGACGTCTCCCACCCCCTTCGAGGAGACTGTCTGATGTATCGCAATGCCGACGGCCGCAACCTGTTGCTCTCCGCCAACTCGAACTCTTTCCCGACCTCTTCGGTGGGCTCAGAGCGCGCCGACAAGTGGTGGGTTTCGAGCAGCGGAACGTTTGAAGGTCTGGGCGGAGACGACTACTACAACGTCTACAACAGCGCCGCCAAGATCGTCGAACGGGCCAATGGCGGCATCGACACGATCAAGGTGAGCT
>CAKTFF010000041.1 GCA_934553185.1 uncultured Devosia sp. | reverse complement strand
GCGGATCGCTGACCGCTTTTGCTGCGCTGTTTGCGATCAGCGAGCGCCTGACCCCGATAGCGATCCCCTGGCGCGAGATCGCGGTTTCCGCCGTGATCGCGGCTGCCGTCGGCATGCTGGGCTGGTTGTGCAGCGCCGCGCTCGTGGGCTGGTCGCCGCTGGGGCAATTGCTGGGCGGCGCGACCGCGGGCGGCGCGGCCTTCCTCCTCCTTAACGCCCTCCTACGCTTCAAGGAGACGCAGGTGCTGGTCAAAAGGCTGCGCGTGCGGTTCGCCGCGTAGCGTCTGGCTGGGCCATTGTGTTGCCCCGAAACGGATGCAACCGGAGCAAGCGCGCTCCGTTTTGCCCTTAGCGCGTCATGACGGCCGCTTTGAAAGCTGACCATGACCGCAAACAACCCTTCCGCTTTGAGCGGCCGAACCATCAGTGACCACGGCGTGGTCGGCAATCTGGAAACCGTGGCGCTGGTGGCAAGCGACGCGACCATCGATTACCTGTGCTGGCCGGAACTGGACAGCCCCACCATTTTCGCAGGACTGCTTGATCCTGACAGCGGGACCTTCGAAGTGCGGCCCACCAAGGCCGGCTTTGTGACCCGCCAGCTTTACCGGCCGGAAACCAATATACTGATCACCCGCTGGATGTGGGAGGATGCGAGCGCCGAGATCATCGACTTCATGCCCTATCCGGGCACGGCGGCGTCTGCCCGCATGGTGGTGCGCAGCATCCGGATGATCCGCGGCACGGCCGATTTTGTTCTGCACTGTGCGCCGCGGCCCGATTATGGCCGGGTCGTGCCGAAGGTGGAGCAAAGGGAAACCGGGGTTCTGTTTACCGCTCCTGAACTGACCCTGCGGCTCGATGGCGCGGTTAACTGGCAGCTCGGCGAAGGATTTGCCCATGCCGAGATCGCGCTGGAGGAAGGGCAGAGGCTGTCGCTGGTTCTGTCGGACGGCGAGAACGCACCCCTAGGGGAAGACGGCGTGGAGAACGTGCTGGAAAAAACCAGTCTCGCCTGGCGCCATTGGGCCTGCGCCTCCACCTACAAGGGCCGCTGGCGCGAAAGCGTCACACGCTCGGCTTTGGTGCTGAAGCTCCTTACCTCCGCACAGCACGGCTCGATCGCGGCGGCGGCAACGTTTGGCCTGCCAGAAGCCATTGGCGGGGAGCGCAACTGGGATTACCGCGCCACCTGGATTCGTGACGCCGCCTTCACCGTTTATGCCTTTCTGCGGCTTGGCTTTGGTGAGGAGGCCGAGCACTTCCGCGAATGGCTCGATGCGCGCGCCCAATCTGCGGACGCCCTGCGCATCGTTTATCGCCTCGATGGCAGTGAAGTGACGCCCGAAACAGAGCTGGGGCATATGGAGGGCTATCGGGGCTCAAAGCCGGTCCGGATCGGCAATGGCGCCCGGAGCCAGACCCAGCTCGATATTTTCGGCGAGCTGATGGACACCATCTATCTCTGCAACAAGTATGGCAAGGCGACCAGCCGGTCGGCCTGGCTGCGCATTGTGGAGATGGTCGATTTCGTTGGCCAGAACTGGCAAACAGCGGATGCCGGCATCTGGGAGTTGCGCGACCGCGAACGGCATCTGCTTCATTCCCGGCTGATGTGCTGGGTCTGCGTCGACCGGGCGGTGCGCCTTGCGAACAAACGATCGTTCACCGCGCCCCTCGTGGAGTGGATCGCGCTGCGCGATGCCATCGCCCACGATATCTGGGACAATTTCCGCCATCCCGAGCACGGCTATTTCGTGCAGGAAAGGGGCGGCACGGAGCTCGACGCCGCCATCCTGATGATGCCGCTGGTGCGGTTCGTGTCGGCGACCGACCCGGTGTGGCTCGATACGCTCGATGCGATCGGCGCGCAACTGACCTCAGATAGCCTCGTCTGGCGCTACCGCTCGGCGGATGGGCTGGCCGGTGAGGACGGCGCTTTCACCACCTGCATGTTCTGGTATGTGGAATGCCTCGCGCGGGCGGGACGGTTGAGCGAAGCGCAGTTGCAGATGGAAAAGTGCCTCGGCTTGGGCAATCACCTGGGCCTGTTCTCCGAAGAGCTCGATCGCCGTGGCTTCCAGCTGGGTAACTTTCCTCAGGCGCTGACCCATCTGGCGCTGATCAGCGCCGCCTATTTCCTGGATCGCCGGCTTGATCGCTCCGCCGAGGACGAGTGGCAGCCTTAGCGGCGTAAGGCGTTTGCACAGAGTTGAAGATCGATCCTCTAGCCAGATGGGAAAACTTTGCTAACCTAGTTCAAACCCCGGCAGCGAAGGGCAGGATGCGGCAAAACCCAACCTGGTCGAAAGATCAGCTCGCCTACAAGGAAAACGTGGAAGCATCGCGCCTGATGGGCTGGATGACGTTTCCCGACGGCTACTGCTTCTATCTGAGCCCGCAATGGTATGAATTCACCGGTCACGCGCCGGGCCAGGCTGAAGGCTACGGCTGGCTGGACGCGATCCATGTCGAAGACCGGGTGCGGACCTGTGACGCCTATTTTTCCGCCACAAACACACGAAGTTCCTATGGCGTAGAGTACCGCATCATGACGCGGCACAACAAAGCCGTTCAAGCGCTGGCGAAAGGCTGTCCATCATTCACCGAAAGCGGCGAGTTCAACGGCTTTCTTGGCCTGACCAATCCGGTGATCGGCATTGTTGATGCCCTGACAGCAGCTGATGAGAGCGGGCGGGCAATGGAGCGGCCGCGGATTCTCAGCCGGCGCGAGAGGGAAGTTCTGTCCGGCGTTGCTGCCGGCTTCACCGACGAACATATTGCCCGCCAGCTTGGCATCTCGGCGCGCACGGTTGCCGCCCATGCGCAAAAAGCCATCCAGCGCATTGGCGCCAGCAACCGGGCCCATGCCTGCGTGGCGGCCCTTCAGCTCAGTGAAATCGACTTTCCCCAGCCGGTCTCGATCTAAGCTCACCGAAACAATCCGGCCAGGCGGAGCGGTCGCCTGTAATGGTCAGGTCCATTTCGGCGAAGGCCGCGATAATGACGCTGTAGCCGAGCGCCATTTCCAGCCGAATGATCTCATCATTGCGTCGCAGGCCCAGAGTGTCGGAATAGCGCTCAATGATCTCCGACGGTGCGATGATGCGCGCGGCCGGCTTACCCGCCTGCCAATGCAGTTCAAGCTTGAGATGTGAGCATGGTGCGTCTTGATCATACCAAAACAATGCAATCATCGCTTCTGCTTCCGATCGGCGGGCTGCCTGATGCCGAGACTTGGTGAGCGGCATATAGGGGATTTCGACAGGTTCCTCGCTTGGCACCCAGCAAAGTGGTAAGCGATACGGGGCAAATCTACATCAGTAGAAATACGTGTCGGCGCGCTGGACGCGCAAAGGCCACGCTGCGGACTTCTGGCCTGCGGAACAAATGTTATCAGCCATGTTCGATGGCTTTTAACCAGTTGGCCTAACGCAATGTTCTCCTCGCCATGAAAGGGTGCGGGGAGGAGACGCCCCATGGACTATGTTCTTGCCTGCATACAAGACGCGCATGATCAGCGCTTGCTGGCCATGGCTGCCCTGGTTTGCCTGGTTGGGGTCTATGCCTCGTTCCTCCTTTCCAAGCACGCGGTCCGCAGCAGGGGCACAAAGCGTCGCCTTTGGGGCCTGACCGCGATCATTGCTGCGGCAGCAACCGCGTGGGCCACGCATATGATCGGCCTCCTGGCTTATCGGCCAGGCCTGCAATTTGCGTTTGATCCCGTGCTGACCGTGCTGTCGCTGGTGGTGACGGTGGTGGGGATCGCCGCGGGCATGTCCATCACCATCGGCCAGCACGACATCCGTCGCCGTTTTGCCGGCGGGCTGGTGGTGGGCGTCAGCATCGTGCTGCTTCATTATATGGGACAGGCCTCCTATCTGGTTCGGGCTCGGCAGAGCTTTGACCTGCCGCTGGCCTCGATTACCGCGCTTTTGGGTACCGTCACCTTTGGCGTGGCGCTTGTTGTATCGGGCCTGCGTCGCAAGAATTTGCGGGGGTTCGCGACGCCGATGCTGTTGCTCGGCATCGCCATCATGCACTTTGGCGGCATGTCTGCGCTCACCATCGTGCCAGACCCCGATGTGCGCTTTCCTCCCTTTGCGCTGCCGGCGCAAATCGTTGCCCCGATCGTTGCAGCCGTTTCCGTTGCCCTTCTTTTGCTGGCTTTACTCGGGCTGCGCTTTTCCGTCGCCGCCAGGAGGCAACGCTTTGCCGATGCCAAGCGGCTGTCTGAACTGGCCGATTTGACCGTGGAAGGCATTGTGGTCTTTGCCGACGGGCAGATCACCAGCATCAATGCGAGCCTTGAACGGTTGTCGGGGCATAGTCGCGCCCAGATCGAGGGTAAGCCGCTGGCTTTTCTGTTCGGCGACGCCGATCCGGAAAAGCTGCCGCTGCTGGAAGAAAGCGAAGCCCAACTTGTTCGCCGGGACAACAACACCATTCCCGTGCGCATCCTGCGCAGCGAAGTGGCCCTGGGCGCGAAAACGCAGCGGATCATCGCTGTCCGCGATCAACGCGAGCGGATGCGCACCGAATCCCGCATGCGGGCTTTGGCCTATACCGATATGCTGACCGGCCTCCCCAACCGCTTGAGCGTCATCGAAAGAATGCAGGCGCTGACCACGGAAGGGGATGAAGGGGGGCGTGGCTTTGCATTCCTGCTGCTCGACCTTGATCGGTTCAAATGGGTCAATGACACGCTGGGGCACTTTGTTGGCGATGAATTGCTCAAGCAAGTGGCGTGGCGCCTCCAAGCACAGGTGGGACCGGACGACTTCGTGGGACGCCTGGGCGGCGATGAATTCGCGGTCATCGTGCGGGGCGATGCCAATGCTGCAGCAGAGGTCGCACGGCGCCTTGTGGACGCCCACCGCAGCGCTTTCGTCATTGGCGTCCACTCCATCGAGGTCAAGGCAAGCGTCGGCATCGCGGTAGCGTCTTCAGCTTTCGGCGACCACGAGGACCTGTCGCGCAATGCCGACCTGGCGCTTTATCGCGCCAAGGAGGATGGTGGCGCCGGCTTTCGCTTCTACGAGGCGGCCATGCATGAGCGGGTCCAGCAGCGCCGGCAGATGGAAACCGATCTGCAGCAGGCACTCGCCTCGGGCGGGTTCACGCTCCATTATCAGCCGCAGGTCAGCCCGCTGACCGGCCGGCTGAGCGGGGCCGAAGCGCTGCTGCGCTGGCAGCACCCCACACGCGGCATGGTGCCGCCCGATCAATTCATTCCGCTGGCTGAAGAGGTCGGCCTGATCGGCCCGATCGGGGAATGGGTGCTGCGCACGGCCTGCCGGGAAGCGGCCACCTGGCCGGGCAATATCACCGTTGCGGTCAACCTGTCCGCCGTTCAGTTGCAGAACAGCCTTTTGCCCGATCTGGTCGAAGCCGTGCTGGCGGAAACCGGCATGCGCGCGCATCTGCTCGAACTCGAAGTCACCGAAACCTCGCTGATCAAGGACAATGACACGACCTACAACAACCTGCGCCAGTTGCAGGCTTTGGGCGTGCGCATTTCGCTTGATGATTTCGGCACCGGCTATTCATCGCTGAACTACCTGCGCCGCTTTCCCTTCAACAAGCTCAAGATCGACCGCTCCTTCGTGCAGAACGTGCCGCATGACGAAGACAGCGTCGCCATTGTGCAAGCCATCGTGACGCTTGCGACCAAGCTGCGGATGACGGTCACCGCCGAGGGGGTCGAGACCATTGAACAAAGGGCTTTTGCGGCAGCCAATGGCTGCCACCAGATCCAGGGCTACCTGGTCAGCCGCGCCGTGCCCGCCACGGAACTGATGGACAAGTTCCTCCTTGGCGTGGACCAGAGACATATCGCCTGATCCAGGGCCGGCACGGCGGGACACGCCGCCCCTTAAGTCGGCGGTAGCGAACCGACGATGCGCAGGGACTGACCGCTATAGGCGTCGAGCTTGATGGTGAGGACTCCATCTTCCTGCAGGTCGCCGACAATGGTTTCCTCCAGCATGTCCACCACCGGCCCGGTTTCCATATGCGGCAGGGTGATGGTTTCCTCGATGGGCTCGGAGCCAAAGTTGAGCGCCGTGATCTGAGCGCCCCGGTTGTCGGGCAGTTCGTGCACCATGACCAAAAGGCTTGGATTTTGCACATCGGGAATGGCGATCTGCTTGGCCGCATAAAGGCCATAGGCCTGCCGCACGCTGAGCAGATGCTTGAGCCGGCTGGCAAAGGAAAGCGGATCCTGAAGTTGCAGGTTCAGCGGGCCGTAGAGCACCTCCGCCCTGGGCAGGCCGGCCTGGGAGTGCTGCGCCTCGGGATTGACGTCGATCAGGTCATAGGCGCCGCGCTCGATCCAGCGCGTATCGCCTTCCTTGATTAGGTCGCTGACTGACTCCGGATCGAGCGGCAGGGCGCCCACCAGGTCCCAGCCCGAGAGCGCGAAGACGCCGGGCTGAAACGCATTGAACATCACCAGCAGCAGGTGGATGCGCTTGATCAGTTCCTTCTGCTCGTCTGAAATCTGCTTGAGGTCGCGGATGCCGATCGCGGCGGTGATGACGCTGATGGTGGTGCAGGCGACGCCATTGGCGACGAAACGCAAGTTATAAGGCGCCGCGTCACCGGTAAGGCTCAAATACATGCTGTCGCGCAGGTGCTCGCGCAGCAGGGCACCCGGCCAGGTCTGCCCTTCAAACGTATAGGTTTCGTGGGCATGTTTGGTCCAGAAATGCACCAGTTCCAGGGTCAGTTCATCGTGGTTCTGAAGGGCATGAACCAGCGACGCCGGATCGATGCCGAAATCGTGGACAGTGCGCAGCATCAGCCGCAGGAATTCGGTTTTCCCGCTCAGAAGGGCATGGTGATAGGCCGGGCGGTTGATGAAGTCATAGGACAGATCCGCCCCGCCCTTGGACATATCGGCAATGTCGTCGACGGTAAGGTTGAGCTCCTGGAAGGAGAAGCCGCCCGCCTTGCGGATCATGCCCGCAATGATCTGGTTACCGACAAGGGACAGCGGATGGCCCTCGGACCAGGCCGCGGCATTGTTTTGCGTTTCAACGCCAAGGAAGCCGTTGGCATCGAGCCGAACGCCGCGGGCGCCCAGAACGTCAATGGAATGAAGCGCATCGCCGATCACCATCTGCGGCGCGGCAAAGGATGGATCGAGCCAGTTGAGCGAAGGCTGGCCTTCCTTGAAGTAATGCAGATACACCCAGCGCCGGGCGACACCGTCCACGCCAAGGACGACATCGGTGGCGCTCCAGTCGGTTTCCTTGACGCCCGGCTCGAAAAAGATCACGCGGCGCAATTGCCCGACGATGTAGCCTTTTTCCTTGAGCGCATCGACGCTGGCCGGCGCCATGTTCGCCGCGCGGCGTCCTTCGGGGATAGGCGGCAGAAGGTGCCAGTCCTCCTCGGGGATTTCCACCATGTGGTAGAGGCCCGGATAGTCGGCGTGAAACATTTCGGCCAGGCGGAAATCGGCGCCCTTGCCGGTATGGGCGGGGATGACGTCATCGATCACGATGGCATTATAGACCGCAGCGGCGCGGCTCATCGCCACGAACTCGTCCTGCGTGCCGAAATTGGGATCGATGTCGAAGCTGATACGGTCGAAATTGCCGTCAACGGTCGGCGTCTTGACGCCGTCGCGAATGCCACCGGCTTCCTTCATCGGGCCGGTATGCACCGCCTGAACGCCGATGGACGACAGGTTGCGCCAGAGTTCGGGATTGCCCAGCGTCGCGAGGACGCTTTCCCCTTCGCGCGTGACGATGGCGGCGGGATAGGCGGTGAACCAGACCGAGGCCAGGGCCGACGCGGCGCGCGGGCGGGCCTCGGCATAGGGATTGCGCCAGAACCGGCCCTGGCCGGAATAGCGGCTGGCAAGCTTGCGGGCATTGGCGAGCATCGACTGGCCGAGGAGCCACTCGACATATTGCGGATCAGGTTTATCCATTGGGGGCCCGTTTGATCTTAAGGTCTAAAGAAAATCGCGCTGGTTGTGCGCTCAACGCTTCACCGCATTGAGCGTTGCTTCGGCCGAATAATCAACGCCCTACCCAGCGCTTCAAGATCTTAGAAGCCATAGGCTTTTCGCGGCCGGGCGAAACTAAAACACGCGCCCAAGCATTGCGGTTTTGTCCTAAGACCAACCACGGGTCACATCCATGCAGTTCGGTGCTCGCCCAGGCAAGAGCCAAGAAAAACCCTCCCGCGCCGCACCGGCGCCCGAGGCGCCCAGCACAGGGGCTGAGCCCGATCGGCTGACCGCATTGGCAGCCAACCGCATCGCCATCGAGGGCATCGATCCCGAGATCGACGGCGGGCGGTTCCCGGCAAAGGCGGTGGTGGGCCAGGCGTTCGTCGTGGAAGCCGACATCTTCGGCGACGGGCATGAAAGCATCGATGCGTGCCTGCTGTTCCGGCCCAAGGGCACCCAAGCCTGGTCTGAACAGCCGATGATTTTTTGGGAAAATGACCGCTGGCGCACCAGCGTGGTTTTCCCCGAGAACCGGTTCTACGAATACACGATTGCCGGTTGGCGCGATCTGTTCGGCACCTGGCGCAAGGAAATCGCCAAGAAGCACGCTGCGGGCATTGCCATCAATCTCGAGCTCGAGGAAGGCCGTCGGCTGCTGGACGCGGCTTTGTCGGGCAAGCGCGGTTCCGATGCCGACCGGACGGAGCTCAAAGGGGTGCTGGCAGCTTTTGCTGCATTGACCACCGATGTCGAGCGGCTGGGGCTGCTGAGCTCGGACGCTGTTGCGGCGCTGATGACGCGGGCGGCGACGCGCACCAATTACAGCCAGTATGAGCGCGTGCTCGAAGTGTTCGTTGACCGCAAATTGGCCGCGATCGGCGCCTGGTACGAGCTGTTTCCCCGCTCGCAAACCGATGATCCGACCCGGCACGGCACCTTTGACGATGTGATCGGCCGCCTGCCCTATATTCGGGACCTTGGTTTTGATGTGCTCTATTTCCCGCCCATCCACCCGATCGGGCAAACCAACAAGAAGGGCAAGAACAATACGTTGACCCCGGCGCCGGACGATCCGGGCAGCCCCTACGCCATCGGTTCGGCCGATGGCGGCCACGAGGCGATCGAGCCCAAGCTGGGCACGTTCGAGGATTTTGCCCGGCTGGTGCGTGCTGCGCGGGAACATGGGCTCGAGATCGCCCTCGACTTTGCCATCCAGTGCTCGCCCGACCATCCCTGGATCAAGGAACATCCAGAATGGTTCGACTGGCGGCCCGACGGCACCATCAAATATGCCGAAAACCCGCCCAAGAAATACGAGGACATCGTCAACGTCCACTTCTACCGCGACGCAATTCCCAGTCTCTGGTTTACCCTGCGCGACATCGTGCTGCTCTGGGTGGACAATGGGGTCAAGATCTTCCGCGTCGACAACCCCCATACCAAGCCCTTCCCCTTCTGGGAGTGGATGATCGGGGAGGTGCGCGCCAAGCATCCCGACGTGATCTTTCTGTCGGAAGCATTCACAAGGCCAAAGGTGATGAAGCGCCTCGCCAAAGTGGGCTTCAACCAGAGCTACAGCTACTTCACCTGGCGCAATGCCAAGTGGGAGCTTGAGCAGTATCTGACCGAGCTGACCCAGGAAGAATGCCGCCACTATATGCGGCCCAACTTCTTCCTCACCACGCACGACATCAATCCGCGCTATCTGCAAAACAGCGGCCGGCCGGGCTTCCAGACGCGCCTGGTGCTCGGGGCGACGCTGGCGGGCACATACGGGCTCTATAATGGCTTTGAAATCTGCGAAGCCGAGCCCGTGCCGGGCAAGGAAGAATATCTCAACTCGGAAAAGTACGAGATCCGCACCTGGGATTTGAACAAGCCGGGAAATATCAGCGAAGACATCGTCCTGATCAACCGGCTGCGCCGCACCCATCCGGCTTTGCAGGACTTCACCAATCTCCGGTTCTTCAATGCCTGGAACGAGAACATTCTTTATTACGGCAAACGAACGGCCGACCGGTCCGATTACCTGCTGTTCCATGTGTGCCTTGACCCGCACAACCAACAGGGCGCTGACTTCGAACTGCCACTGTGGGAGTTCGGCCTGCCCGACGATGCCTCCATCGAGGTCGAGGACATGGTGACGGGCCATCACTTCACCTGGCACGGCAAATACCAGCACATTCACCTCGACCCCTATTACAAGCCCTATGCCATCTGGCGCCTGATCCCGCCGGGAGCGCCACGATGAGCGCGGATAAGACGGACAGCGCCGACCTCGCCGTGCTCGATGCGGCGGGTGGGATCCTCCAAGCGCTGGCTGGCCGTGACAAAACTGTGCTCGAAACGCGTACCCTGCCCGCCTTCCTGCCGCAGCAGCGTTGGTTTGGCGCCAAGGACAAGACGATAGAAGGGGTGACCCTGATCCCCTTGGGCGAATTGGAGGCAGGCGTGCATGCGCTGGTGGCGGCCGATGTAGCGCTCGACGGCGAAACGCAGCGCTATCTGATGCCGCTCAGCGCCAGCTATGACGACAAGGCCCTATCGCCGCTGACGCCGGTTCTGGCTCGCCTTGAGGGGGGAGAGCGCGAGGGCGTGCTGATCGACAGCGCCCTTGACCGGCAACTCGATGGCGCGCTGATGGCGGCCATGCAGCAGGGGCGCACGCTGCGATCGGACGCTGGCGAAGTGGTGTTTGAAGGCAGTGAAGCCTTGCTCGCCTTTGGCGATCTGGGTGAAGCCCGGGCGCTGGGGGCCGAACAAAGCAATATTTCGATCGCTTTCGGCAACAAGGTCATCCTCAAGCTTTACCGCCGCCTGCGCGCAGGCGATCAGCCCGATGTCGAGGTCGCCCAGTTCCTGTCGGAAGTTGGGCAGTTCGCCAACACACCGCAATATCTTGGGC
>CAKTFF010000040.1 GCA_934553185.1 uncultured Devosia sp. | reverse complement strand
ATACCGCGTCGGCCTTCTCTATACGCAAGCCGAAGAGATGGGCGTCAATCCACTCCAGAGTGCCCGCTGGTTCTCCCTTGCCGCCCGCAAGGGACATTGCCCCGCGCAGGCCCAGTTGGGCCAGATGCTGTTCAACGGCATGGAGGGGATCGAAGCGCAGCCCGTTGAAGGGCTGATGTGGCTTGCGATCTCGCACGAGCGCTGCGCCGGCACCGGCGATGCAGGGTGGGTGGACGATCTGCTCAACCAGGCAACGGGCAAAGCATCCGTCGAGCAGCAAACCGAAGCCTTCGCCCTCGCCAAGAGCATCGCGCCACAATTCGCCGGCTTCTGATCGCTACAGCCTGAACTGCCCTTCCACCGGCACGTGGTCGCTGGGTTTATCCCAGCCACGCACGTCCTTGTGGACCAGAACCCCTTCAAGCCGGTCCGCCGCCTGCGACGACAAAAGAAGATGGTCGATGCGGATGCCGGCATTGCGCCGCCAGGCCCCCGCCTGGAAATCCCAGAACGTATAAGCCACCTCAGACGTCGTTGCGCGCAGGGCGTCGGTTAGCCCAAGATTGCACAACGCCCGCCATCGCTCCTGGCTTTCGGGACGGTAAAGGGCGTCCCCCCACCAGTTTTCCGCCTTGTAGGCATCGATTGGCTCGGGAATGATGTTGAAGTCGCCAAGCAGGATAAATGGCTCTTCCAGAGCCAAACGACCTTCAACAAAGGTTTCGAGACGCCGCATCCAGGCGAGCTTGTAAGGAAATTTCTCGCTCTCGACCGGATTGCCATTGGGCAGGTAGATGCCACAGACGCGCACCACGCCGCTTTCCACCGAGAACACGCCCTCAATCAGCCTTGCCTGTTCATCGGCGTCATCGCCGGGCAGTCCGCGATGCACCTCGTCGAACGGCAGCAGCGACAGGATGGCGACCCCGTTCCAGCTCTTTTGCCCATGCGTTTCCACATTGTAGCCCAGAGCCTCGATCTCGGCGCGCGGAAATGCTTCGTCGACCGACTTGATCTCCTGCAGCACCACGACATCGGGCTTCCCGTCCGCCAGCCACTTCAGCAGCACCTCAAGCCTGGCCTTGATGCCGTTGATGTTCCAGGTGGCAATGCGCATGGGTCGAGTCTCCGTTGCCGTCGACCTTACCGTGCAGGATAGGAAGAGGCTAGACCGCGAAGCTGGTGCCGCACCCGCAGGAGGCAACCGCGTTGGGATTGCGGATCTGGAAGGCTTGGCCAATCAGGTCATCAACGAAGTCGATCTCCGACCCGCCCATGAATTCAAGGCTCATCGTGTCGATCAGCACGACCGCATCGCCCTTGCTCAAAACTATGTCGTCGCTGGCCGGCTTTTCCTGTACCAGGTTGTACTCGTACTGAAATCCAGAGCATCCGCCGCCGGCAACCGATATCCGCAGCACCGTGCCTTCCGGCTCCTTGGCAAGAATGCGTGCCACGCGCTTGGCAGCTCGATCTGTCAGCACGACATCGGGGGAGGCGAGAGCGAGTGCGGTCATCTTGTTTCCACGCCGTAATAGGATAACGGTTAGGCTAAGATAGGCGCGGCTGCCGATAATGAAAAGGGTCGTTTGATCAACCATGAGCGAGACGGCGCCCTATGCCAGCCGGCCCGACCATTCCCTGGGCCGTCTTTACGGAACCGGCGCAAGCCCGACCCGCTCCGAGTTCGGCAGGGACCGCGACCGCATCATCCATTCAACGGCCTTTCGGCGCCTTCAGCACAAGACGCAGGTCTTCATCCAGCATGGCGGCCACTTTCGCAACCGGCTCACCCATACGCTGGAAGTCAGCCAGATGGCCCGCTCCATCGCCCGGTCACTGCGCCTCGATGAAGATCTTGCCGAAGCGGTGGCGCTTTCGCATGACCTGGGCCACACGCCCTTCGGCCATGCCGGGGAAAGGGCGCTTCACCGTTGCATGGCGCCCTATGGTGGCTTTGACCACAACATACAGGCCATCCGCGTCGTCACCCGGCTCGAGAACCGCTACGCCGAACATGATGGCCTTAATCTCACCTGGGAAACGCTGGAGGGCATTCTCAAGCATAACGGCCCCCTGCTGAACCCGGACGGGACGCCTTATGGCCGCTATAGCAAGGAAGGCCTGCCTTCCGGCTTGGACGACATTCCGGCAGCCGCCGACCTGCGCCTCGACACCCATGCTTCCCTTGAAGCACAGGCCGCTGCCATTGCCGACGATATCGCCTACAACGCCCATGACATCGACGATGCCTTGCGCGCCGGACTAATTGTTCTGGACGATCTACGGGACGTTCCGTTAGCCGGACCGATCGTGCGTGAGGTGCTCAATCTTTATCCAACGGTCGCACCCAAACGGCAGGCCCATGAAGTGCAACGGCGCTTGATCACCCGCACGATCGAAAACGTCATCGCAACCTCGGCCGCCAACATCGACCGCTCTGGCGTTCGCTCCCCCGAAGATGTGAGACTGGCGCGGCAAACGCTTGTGACCTTTTCCCCCGACATGGCGGAAGCCGAAAGGGGCCTCAAGCGCTTCTTGTTTGATCGCGTTTATCGCCACGAAGCCGTCATGGCGCCTGTCCGCCAAAGCGAAGCGCTGGTCGAGCAACTCTTCGAGCACTACATGCAAACCGCCGATCTTCCTGGGCGCTGGATGGCGCTGGCGGAACAAGCGCGGGATGCCGACCGTGCCCGCGTGATAGCTGATTTCATCGCCGGCATGACGGACCCCTATGCCATCGGCGAGCATGCACGGCTGTTTGACGCTCGTTCCGAATTCCGTTAACCCCGGCCCACTGCAACGGCAAGGTTACCCATGGACGTTTTCGCGCTCTTTTCCGCACGCATCGGCAATGCCATGGAGGTCCTCTTTCCGCAGGTCGGGGCAGACCTGTTGGCTCGCATCGTTGTGGAACCACCGCGTGATCCTGCCCATGGCGATCTGTCCACCAATGCTGCCATGATCGTTGCCAAGCCGCTCGGCATGAGCCCGCGCGATGTGGCGGCCAAGCTCGTCGAGCATTTCTCCCACGATCCGGACGTCGTCTCGGTAGAGGTCGCGGGCCCCGGCTTCGTCAACTTCCGGCTGGCAGCGCCGATCTGGCACCAGGTCCTGCGCTCGATCGCTGCGCTTGGCGCTGATTACGGCCGCTCCAGCCTAGGGCAGGGCGAGACGGTCAACATCGAATACGTGTCTGCCAACCCCACCGGGCCCATGCATGTCGGCCACACGCGTGGCGCCGTATTCGGCGATACGCTTGCCGCGCTGATGAGCTATTCGGGCTACGAGGTGACGCGCGAATACTACATCAACGACGCCGGCAGCCAGATCGATACATTGGCCAATTCCGCCTTCCTCCGCTACCGCGAGGCCCTCGGCGAAAGCATTGAGATCCCGTCCGGCTTCTACCCGGGCGATTACCTTGTTCCTGTTGGGCAGGCGCTCCAAGCAGAGTTCGGCAACACGCTCCTCTCCATGCCTGAAGCGGAGCGCACGGCTTTGGTCAAGGAGCGCGTGCTTGTTGCCATGCTGGACCTGATCAAGGCTGATCTGGCCAAGCTCCACATCCACCACGACGTGTTCTTTTCCGAGCGCACGCTGCATGGGGCAGGGGGCGATATCGAACTCACGCTGCAATGGCTGCGCGAAAAGGGCATGATCTACGAAGGCCGGCTCGAGCCCCCCAAGGGCAAGACCCCCGGCGAATGGGAAGATCGCGAGCAAACCTTGTTTCGGGCGAGCGACTACGGCGACGACGTTGATCGTCCGCTGGTCAAGTCCGATGGCTCCTACACCTATTTCGCCGCCGACATCGCCTACCATCGCAACAAGTTCCTGCGCGGCTTCAAGCACATGATCAACGTGCTCGGCGCTGACCACTCAGGCTATGTCAAGCGCCTGCAGGCCGCGACCAAGGCGGTGTCACTCGACGCCGCTGACATGGATGTCCGCATCTGCCAACTGGTGCGCCTCCTCAAGAACGGCGAGCCGTTCAAGATGAGCAAGCGCTCGGGCGATCTCGTCACCCTCGCCGACGTTGTGGAAGAAGTGGGCGCCGACGCGACGCGCTTCATGCTCATGTACCGCCGCAACGACGCCGCCATGGATTTCGACTTCGCTCTGGTCAAGGAACAGACCAAGGACAACCCAGTATTTTATGTCCAGTATGCACACGCGCGGGCCTATTCCATCTTCAAGACTGCCGCCCGTGACCTGCCGGCGCTGGACACGTCTGCTGCGGCCTTGAGCGCGGCGGAAGTCGAAACCATCGAGACTGACGCCGAACTGGATCTGGTGCGCGTGCTGGCCGCCTGGCCGCGCACGGTGTCGGCAGCGTCGGTCGCCCACGAGCCTCATCGCATCGCCTTCTATGTCCATGAACTGGCTGCGGCTTTCCACGCCTTCTGGGCCAAGGGCAAGGATGATCCCTCTTTACGGTTTGTTAACCAGGACGATCCAAAGCTCACCTTGGCGAGACTCGCCCTTGTCGATGCCGTGCGTCAGGTCATCGTCAACGGGCTGGCGATCTTGGGCGTGTCTGCCCCGCAAGAGCTTTCATAATTCGGGCGCAATAGTGTGTGACTCCCCGCCCGATGCCCCGTCGGGGCGCCGTGGTAGTCGTAAAAAGAGGGCGCCGACCCAGCTCGGTGAAACCTAGCCAATGGCCGGATCATCCCCAGGCGCAGACGATCTTATTGCCGAACTTGCCCGGCTGATGCAGCAGGATAGCAAAGCCAGCGCGCCTGCGCCGACGCGGTCGAGCTTCGCCCTGCGCATTCCGGGCAACCCTGCGCCGACCGAAACGCAGCCAGCTCCGGCCGATACGAATGAAGAACCCGTCGTGGCCGAACAGCCTGCGCCCGTGCCGGTGGAGGCCCATACCCCAACCACCAAGCCGATTGCCGCCGCACAAGCGCCCGACGCCTTCAAGTTCGATTTTGATCTTAACCTGCCGAAGGCGCCGGTTGCCGATCCCGCAATAACCAGTTCCATTCCCGCACGGCCTGCGTCGCCACCATTGGCCGAGACGACAGCCGCACCGCCGGCCGAACACGACAGCATCGCCGATCTGATCGCCGCAGAACTGTCGACCGAGCCAGCGCCGGCTGTGGCCGCGCCGATCCAGCCATCCGTGCGCGGCTCCGAGCCGCCAGCCGTTGCAGCCTCGGTCTCGGTTCCTGTTGAGCAGGACAGCGCCCCCAAGGCTCCGCCGTCCAAACCGCGTGTGGCCGACGCCCCGGTTCCCCGCAGTGCTGAACCACCAGCGCCACCGCCGTCTGAAAAGGATCGTTTCAAGGTTCCGCCTGTGTTCGGCATGACCAGCAAGCCTGTCCCAAGCCCGGCTTCGGCGGGCCTCCCATCTTCGGGGCGTCCGGAACCAAGACCCGAGCCGATCCTGGCCGCCGTTACCCGCGAAGTCGCCCCGGTTCCACCCAGGGTTGCGACACCGTCGGCCGTGTCTCGGCCGGTTGTGCCGGTGGACGACAATGTCGGCAGCGATCCGATCGATGAAATTGAAAGCCTCATCGGCAAGGCAATGCGCGTCGAGTTCGACACGCCGCCTGAAGCTGAAGTGGAAGCTGTGCCTGCGCCATCGCGGCGCGCGCCAAGCCCCGCCTTGCGGAGCCTTGCCACCCCAACCATCCCCACTGCGCCCGTTGCCGCTGCCGCCGCGCCTTTCTCCACTGCGGACGAGGCGATCATGGCAGCGGCTCGGGCGACGGGTGCCGATGTCGGCTGGGTCGAGCAGCCCCAGGTCGAAAAGCCAAAGCGGGCAAAGAAGATCAAGGAACCGCGCGTCCGGCGCGAGCGTGAGCCGCGCGCTGGCGGCTTTGGTCGTGCCCTTGCCGGCCCGCTGATTGCCCTCACCTTGCTGCTGGCAGCCGGCATTGGCCTCTATTGGGTGCTCGGCATGGGCAACAACAGTGGTCCACCGCCTTTGCTGACCGCAGACGCGACCCCGGTCAAGGAAGTTCCGGCTGTCGAGCCCGTAGCCGATGAGCCGCAGCAATCGGTCGTGTTCAATGAAATCGACGGCGTCGTCCCAGGTGCCGAAGAGCAGTTGGTGTCGCGCGACCAGGCCGATGTCAACGAAGTCACCCAAACTGCGCCCACGCCCGACAACAGCGAAGATGGTCTTGCCAACCGCCGGGTTCGTACGGTGACCGTTCGTCCCGACGGCACCATCGTCAGCGGCGAAGACAGCGTTGCAGGCAGCACCATTCTTCCCGTGGACAGGCCCGTTGTGCCCGACGTACCGGGCGCGCAGACCGCAAGTCCCGAACTGCTTGCCAGCACGCAGGCCAGCACAGCCACCACCTCGGCTGGAGCAACATTCTCCAATGCGGACACAGCCGCCGGTAGCGAAACGCCCGCTGCTGCAGGTGCAACTGACCCGGTAACCTCGCCTCAAGATGATGCTGCGGCTACTGGAGCAGAACCGGCCGATCCCGCGACCGGCGCGGACACAGTTGATGCCTCGGGTCAGCAGCCTGCCACTTCTCCTGAAGCTGCGACTGCCCCCGAGCCGCCCGTACCGCCCGTCACGCCAGTGATTCCAGGTTCAACAGTGGAGGCCGTCGACACTGAAGGCAACCCAATCGCCGGCCAAACGGCGCCGGTGCCGCTGCTCCGTCCAAGCAGCCTTGCGCCCCAGGCTGCCGCAACGACGCCCGCCGCCGTGCAAACCGCCTCTGCCGGTGGCAACAGCCTGCCTGCTGCGCCTGCAACCTCCTTGCTGCCGGCTCTGGGCAGCAGCGCCGCGACGACGCAGCCCGCTGCTGCGGCTGCGACCGAGCCGGCGCCGACCGCGACATCCACGCCGGAGGCGGCGATCCCGGCCGCGACACCGGCCAGCACCGCTCCCGCCTACGTCCAACTCGCGTCGCAGACCACCGAGGCCGACGCCCGGGCGACGGCAGAGGCCATGGTCACGCGCTATGGTCCCCTGTTTGGCGGCGCGAACCTTGAAGTGCAGCGTGTCGATCTGGGCACGCGTGGTATTTTCTACCGCGTTCGCGTTCCGGCATCGTCTCGCGACAACGCCGACAACATCTGCGTAAACGTCAAGGCAGCCGGGGGCGACTGCTTCACCATGTAAGGTGCTCTGGGCAACTTGACGTGGGCCGGCGCGGCCACCAATCTGGCCGCGTCCACTCCAGCATCCTGGCACAGCTTCCATGACCACCGTGCAGTCCGACTGGTTTGAGCCGCAGCCTGCGCCAGACGTTGCCGACGTCATGTATGTGGATGTCGACGGCTATGAAGGTCCGTTGGATCTGCTGCTCGACCTGGCGCGGCGGCAAAAGGTGGACTTGACCGCCATCTCCGTCCTGGCCTTGGCCGAGCAGTATCTCGCCTTCATCGAGACCGTGCGTGAAAAGCGCATCGAAGTGGCGGCGGACTATTTGGTGATGGCCGCCTGGCTCGCCTACCTCAAGAGCCGCCTGATGGTGCCGCAGGCGCCAAGCGACGAGGAACCCTCGGGTGAGATGCTGGCAGCCATGCTGCAGTTCCGCCTCAAACGGCTCGAAGCCATGCGCGAGGCGGCAAGTCGGCTGATGCACCGGCCGCGCCTCGGTGTCGCTGTTCACCAGCGCGGCATGCCTGAGGCAACGGAAGTGAGCCGCACCAATCTGTGGGAAGCCACGCTTTATGATCTCCTCAAGGCCTATGCGGGTCAACGAACACGGGGCGTCGCAGCCGACTACACGCCCTCTCACCGCACCGTCTGGTCCCTCCAGGAAGCGCGTGACATTCTCCAGCGGCTGATTGGCGACAACCACGAATGGGTCGCGATGGACCAGTACCTTGCAGACTATCTCGGCACGCCCGCTGAACGAGCAACCATAAGGGCGTCCAGCTTCGCCTCGAGCCTCGAACTTGTTCGACTGGGACAGATCGAGCTGCAACAGACTCAAACCTTCGGGCCATTGCTGATGCGCCGTCACAAGGGCGCGCCCCGTGGCTGACCCCGCCGACCCAGATGAGGAGAGGCTCGAACACAACCTGCGCATCCTTGAGGCTCTGCTTTTCGCCAGCAGCGAACCGCTGAGCCCTGCGCAAATGCTGCCGCATCTAACAAAAGATGCCGATATCGGCGCGCTCCTCGTCTCCTTGCAGCAGCTCTATGCCACTCGTGGCGTTAATTTGGTGCGCCGGGGCGATCGTTGGGCCTTCCGCACCGCAGAAGACCTTGCCTTCCTTCTCCGCCGCGACGAGCAGGAAACAAAACCGCTGTCGCGCGCCGCCTTGGAAACCCTCTCCATCATTGCCTATCACCAGCCCGCCACCCGCGCTGAAATCGAGGATGTCCGCGGTGTTGCGACCGGCAAGGGCACCCTGGACCTGCTCATGGAGGCAGGCTGGGTGCGCATGCGTGGACGCCGCCGCACCCCTGGCCGGCCAGTGACTTACGGCACAACCGAAGCGTTCCTCGATCATTTCGGCCTGCAGTCGCTCGGCGATCTACCCGGCCTTGATGAACTCAAGGGCGCCGGCCTCCTGTCCGGCCAGCTCCCGCCCAATTTGCAGATCCCCTTGCCTTTCGACAGCGCACTTCGGAACGATGAAGACCCGCTCAATTCCGACGACGATGGGACGGACGAGGCATAGGGGTAAGGTTGTGGGGGGTTAGGCGGAGCACGTTCTTGTGTTTATGCGGGATTGACCCTATTTCTGACCCATCTTTCGCGTGTAACGCGTTCGCAAGACGATCATGGAGTTCAAAATGCACGCGCCAGGAATTTGGGGCATTCTCGTTGTTGCCGTCGTGGTCATCCTCCTGTTTGGCCGTGGCAAGATTTCCGGAATGATGGGCGAAGTCGCCTCGGGGATCAAAGCCTTCCAGAAGGGCATGAAGGACGACGACAAGCCGGTTGAGCGCGTCACCACGACCGCTGACGGCGATGTTGTGACCATCCGCGAGACGGAAAAGAAAGACGTCTGATCGCTCGCCGGCCTCGCCGCTGCTATAGAGGAACAACACTATGCTCGGCTTGGGCTGGACGGAGATGCTGGTGATCGGCGTGGTTGCGCTGATCGTCATCGGGCCAAAGGATTTGCCTGTGGTGATGAACCGCGTGGGCAAGGTCGTCGGTCAGATTCGGCGCATGGGCAGCGAGTTCCAGCGCGAGATCAACAAGACGACCGGGTTGGACGAAGTGCGTAACCTGCGCAACTCCATCACCGCGCCTCTGAAGCAGACCACCGACGAAATCCGCCGGGAGTTCAATGCAATGACGCCAACCGGCCCCAAGCCGAGCGGCCTGATTAAACCCGCCGATCCCAAGGTGGAGAGCGTGGTTGATGAAATAAAGGCAGCGGCCGGTATGACCCCATCCAAGACGCCTGACACCAATGATGTGCCGGCTGCACCGGCTGCGCCCACCAGCCCGGTGACCCAGACGGACCTTGCTCCGCTTGAAGCCGTGCCGGCGCCCGCCGAGTCTGCGCAGATCAAGAAGCCCGCGCGCAAGCCGCGTACACCCAAGATAACCAACCCCGAAGACGTGCCTGTGCTGCCGACCGAGCCCGCCGATTCGCCCGCGACCAAGACACCGCGCGCCCGCGCCCCGCGCAAGACCACCAGCGCAAAAGCTGGAAGCTGAGCATGGCCGACGTTAAGCAGATCGGCGGCAAGGCGACCGAGCCTGAGGATGAACTCGCCGGTAGCGAAGCGCCGCTGCTCGAGCATCTGGTAGAGTTGCGCAAGCGGTTGATCTATTCGGCCGTTACGATCGTCGCTTTAATGGCCTTTTGCTTCATCTTCGCCAGCACGATCTATGATTGGCTGCTGATCCCCTACAAAAACGCCGTTCCGGGTGCGAACCTCATCTTCACGGCGCCGCAAGAGCTCTTTTTCACCTACCTGAACGTGGCCCTGTTCGGCGCCATCTTCCTCGGCTTCCCGATGGTGGCCAGCCAGATCTACATGTTCGTGGCGCCGGGCCTCTACAAGCATGAGCGCCGCGCTTTCATTCCATACCTGATCGCCACACCCATTTTCTTTGTGGCAGGTGCTGGGCTGGTTTATTTCGTCGTCCTGCCCATGGCGCTGCATTTTTTTGCCGGCATGCAGACCGCGGACATCGAGATGCTGACCAGCGTCAGTGAGTATCTCGGCCTCGCCATGCTGCTGATCCTGGCCTTCGGCATCTGCTTCCAACTGCCGGTCATCCTGACCCTTCTGGCGCAAATTGACCTCATCCATGTCGATCTGCTCAAGAAGGGCCGGCGCTACGCCATTGTCGGCATCCTGATCTTTGCCGCCTTCATCACGCCGCCCGATCCCATCTCCCAGATCGGCCTTGCTGTGCCCATGTACCTGCTTTACGAACTCTCCATCCTGTCTGTCCGGATGATCGAGCAGCGTCGTGCCGCAGCCTTGGCTGCGCAGGAAGCAGAGCTGAACGGCTCCTCTTCATCCGAATAACTGCTTTTCCGGCCTCGCGGTAACCTTGCCGCATCGTGAGGTCGTGATGCGACCGCATGCCTTGTTGTTGGACAGTGCTCGTTGGTCGCTCGTGCCATCAACCGGAGGCGGGCCGCGCCCGTAGAACTGCCGATGTTCGATATCAAGTGGATCCGTGCCAATGCCGAGGCTTTCGACCGTGCCGTAGCGCGGCGCAAGGGCATCTCGGTTCGGTCCGCTGACCTCCTCGCCATTGATGATCGGCGGCGCGACATCATCGCGCGTCTCAACGATGCGCAGGAAAAGCGCAATGCCCTGTCCAAGCAGATCGGACAGGCCAAGGCGCAAAAGGACGAAGCCCGTGCGGCGGAGCTGATGGCCGAAGTCGCAAGCCTCAAGGAAATGATCCCGCAGGGCGAAGCCGACGAGCGGCTGGTGGAAGCCGAGCTGCGCGCCGCTCTGGAGGTGATCCCCAACCTCGTCTTTGACGACGTGCCTGATGGCGTCGACGAAAACGGCAACGTTCCCTATTTC
>CAKTFF010000039.1 GCA_934553185.1 uncultured Devosia sp. | reverse complement strand
ATGCGTCGGACGACCCGCGTTTCGCCCCGGGCGATGCGGTGCTGCTGACCGGCTGGCGGGTCGGCGAAACCCATTGGGGCGGCTATAGCGAAAGGGCGCGGGTGCGCGGCGACTGGCTGGTGCCGGTGCCGGCACCCTTGAGCACGCGAACGGCCATGGTGCTGGGCACGGCCGGGCTGACCGCCATGCTGGCGATCGACCGGCTCGAAGTGGCCGGGCTCGACCGAGGCCGCGGCCCCGTTCTCGTCACCGGCGCTGCGGGCGGCGTCGGGTCGATCGCCGTGTTCCTCCTTGCGCGGCTGGGATACGAAGTCGCAGCGATGACCGGGCGCCCGGAACACAGCGAGGCGCTCAAGGCCTTGGGCGCCACCGAGATCGTCGACCGGGCCGAGTTCCTGGCGGCGGAAAACAGGCCGGTTGAAACCGCACGCTGGGCCGGGGCGATCGACAATGTCGGCGGCGCGCTGCTGGGCAAGGTGATCCGCCAGGTGCAATATGATGGCGTTGTCGCCAGCGTCGGCATGGCGGGGGGCACGGACCTGCCGACCTCGGTGCTGCCGTTTATCTTGCGTGGCGTGACCCTGGTGGGCATCGACAGCGTCATGCGGCCGGCCGGGCCACGCCGTGCGGCTTGGGAGCGGCTTGCCTCGCTGTTCGACCCGGATGCCTATGCCGGCATGGTGGAGGAGATCGGGCTCGAGGATCTGCCCGATCGGGCCGCCCAGATCCTGCAAGGGCAGATCAAGGGGCGGGTGTTGGTGAACGTCCGCAAAGACGCTTAGCGATAACCCGCCGCCTGCAGTTCGAACAGTTCGGCATAACGGCCGTTCATGGCCAAGAGGTCCTTGTGCGAGCCCGATTCAAGGATGGCGCCGTTTTCCAGAACCAGGATGCGATCAGCCATGCGAACGGTGGAGAAGCGGTGAGAGATGATCACCGCCGTCTTGCCTGAGGCGAGGCTTTTAAAGCGCGAGAACACTTCGGCCTCCGCCTTGGCGTCCAAAGCGGCCGTCGGTTCGTCGAGGATGATCAGATCGGCGTCGCGCATATAGGCGCGGGCGATCGCCACTTTTTGCCACTCGCCGCCGGACAGGTCGCGCCCCTTCTTGAACAGCCGGCCCAGCTGCTGGTCATAGCCCTGCGGCAGCTTGTTGATCACCGCATCGGCAAGGCTTCGCCCGGCGGCATCCTCGATGCGCGCCATGTTGTTCTGTTCTTCGATGCGGCCGACGCCGATATTCTCGCGTGCAGAAAGGCTGTAGCGGATGAAGTCCTGAAAGATCACGCCGATATGGGCGTGGATGTCGGCAACGGCAAAGTCCTTGAGGTCGATGCCGTCCACCGTGATCCGCCCCTCGCTTGGATCATAGAGCCGGGTCAGGAGCTTGACGATGGTGGTCTTGCCCGCGCCGTTCTCGCCGACCAGAGCCAGGGTCTCGCCTGCTGAAAGGGTGAAGCTGAGGTGGCGGATAGCCCAGGCGTCGGCATCGGGATAGCGGAAGCCGACATCCTCGAACACGATGCCCTGCTTGATTGGCTGCGGAAAGGGGCGCGGCGAAAGCGGCGACAGAATGGTCGGCTCGATCTCAAAGAAGCTGAACAGATCATCGAGGTAAAGCGACTGCCCGGCGATCTGGGTGAAGCCAAGAAGGATCTTCTGGAACAAGCCGTTAAGGCGGAGAAACGAGCCGGACAGGAAGGCCAGGTCGCCGATGGTAAAATCGCCGGACACGGTGCGCCAAACGATGAAGCCATAGGCGCCATAATAGGTGAGGCTGGCAATGGCTGAAAACAGCGCGCCCCAGGCTGCACGCTGGGTCGAGAGCTGGCGGTTTTCCAGATAAATGGTGTGCGCAAGCTGCTTGAACCGCGCGATCAGGAAATCGCCCAGCCCGAACAGCTTAAGTTCCTTGGCCGTTTCGGCGCTGGCGCCGATATAGCGGATGTATTCCAGCTCGCGCCGCTCGGGCGTGCGCCACCGGCTCATGAAATAGGCCAGGGTATTGAACCGCGTCTCGCCCCAGATGGCGGGCACGAAGCTCAGCGGGAGGAGCAGGATCAGCCAGGGCGCATAGGCAAAGAGGCCGATGCCGAGCGTCACGACGGTGATCATATCCTGCGCCTGGCCGAACATCTGGCTCAAGAGCGCATTGCGCCCCGCCGCCTGCCGCCGCGCCCGCTCCAGGCGGTCCTGGTATTCGGCGGATTCGAAATGCATGAGATCAAGCCGCGCGGCATGCGCCATGAGCTCGACGCTGACCGTGTTTGAATGCAGTTCGGACAGAACGGAATCCACCAGCCCCGTGGCCCGCGCCAGAAGGTCCGAGACGATCACGAGGAGCAGTTCGAGCGCCAGCAGCGCCGCGACGGTGGACAGCACACCCGCGTTCCACCAATCCAGAAAGCTGGGGCCGGGCGGCACGATGGCGGTGAGGCGCACCACTTCGTCGATGATCAGCTTGCCCACATAGAGCATGGCGACCGGCTGCAGCGCCGACACGAGGCGCAGGGCAATGCTGGCGCTGGTGAGCCAGCGGCTGGTGCGCCAGATCTGCGCCATCAGCCGTCCGAGATGGCGCAGATTTTCGATGCGCTGGCGAAAGGTGGGCGCCTCGTCGGGCGTGGGCGGCGGGCGGCGCCCGGGAAGATCAGTCATGGTGTGATATCGGCGTCGCACGGGCGAGGGGAAAGAAGGCTTTGACCAAACCCGGTGCCGCGCGCAAAGGTTGCTGCCCGTTCATGCGAACGGGGCCCGGTGTTTCAAACAGGGGAAAGGAAATGGCCATGCTCCAGAACAAGGATTCTTCCGCGATCGTTGCCGTGAGGGACATCGCTGCTGCGCGCAGGTTCTATGTCGCTACGCTGGGCCTCGAGCCGCTCACCGAGACCAGTGACATGCTGGTGCTCAAGACCGGCGGCACGCAACTGGTGGTTTATGTATCGAGCTTCGCCGGGACCAACCAGGCCAATGCGGTGGCCTGGGGCGTGGGCGGGGACATCGAGACCATTGTGTCCGACCTGCGCGGCAAAGGTGTCGCCTTTGAGCACTACCCGGATATGCCGGGCAACTATGCCGACGGCATCCACTCCGCCGGCGAGTTCAAAGCCGCCTGGTTCAAGGACCCGGACGGCAATATCCTCCATATCAACAATATGTAGCTTAGGGCCGCTCGAGAAGGAACCGGGCAAGGTCGTCGGTGACGTGGTGCACATGGGGCCCGGCGGCGCGGCCGAGTTCCCAGGCTTCCACCTGGTCATGAACAAAGTCGGGACCGGCAACCACCTGGACGGTGGCCATGCCCATCTCGTGCGGAACGACGAGGTTCTTTTCGAGGTCGTCGAACATCACGGCGCGGCTCGGATCGATGCCGTGCAGTGCAAAAAAGCCGTCATAGGCGGCCTTGAGCGGCTTGGGCTGGTACGACATGGCGCGGATATCGTGCACATGCTCGAACAGCTCGTCGGCACCAAGCCGGCGCAGCACCGAGCGTGCATGGCCGGTATCGCCATTGGTCAGGATGAATTTGCGGCCGGGCAGAGCGCGGATGGCATCCACCAGCACGGGATGGGCATCCACCGGGGCGTAGTCGATGGCATGAACGGTGTTGAGGAAGTGGTCGGGATCGATTTCGTGCTGGTGCATCAGCCCGTTCAGCGTCGTGCCGAAATCGCGATAATAGGTTTTTTGCAGCAGCCGCGCCGCCTCGAATTCCAGCTTGGTCACGTCCATGACATAGGACGTGATCAGCGTGTCGATCTGGGCGAAGAGATTGCACGTGCGCGGATAAAGGGTGTTGTCGAGGTCGAACACCCAATCGGTCACGTGGCTGAGGCTGCGGGGGAGGGCGGGCGGCATGTGGTTCATCGCCGCATGCCCTAGCACGATTTTGCGGTAATTTCACCAAGGAAAGGGGGCGGCCCAGCGGACCGCCCCGACAGGTGATTACTCGGCGGCAGTGTTGCTCTCGACAACAAGGCCAAGCGCTTCGATCAGGCCGGCCGGATTAGCGGCAGCAGCGGCCAGCACCAGAAGCGAGGTTGGTTCGGCAGGGGCGACGCTGACTTCGAGGCTCTGCGGATCATCGAGGAAGTCCGACACGGCCGGCACGACGACGTCGTTGAGGGCAGGGACGCCGGAGCCGGCGAGGATCTGCGGCAGGGTGGCCTTAAGCCCTTCGGTATAGCCGGCGCGGTCGACGCCGGCCTGTTCGGCGCCGAAATCGATCGCCTTGTCGGCCAGCCCGGCATCGTCATAGCGGATCGAGGCGCCGACCACGTTGACATTCTCCATAAGGGCCATGCCCTGCATGGCCTGGGCCTGGATCTGCTCTTCCGTCTGCTCGCCCGTGGCGCCGGCTGCGTCCGTCGCCATCGATGCCTGCATGGCATAGATCTGGTCGAGCACTTCAGGCGTGATGCCCGACATGTCGGCGGTGATGTTGAGGGCGCCGATATCGGCAAAGTCGAACAGGAATTCGTCCACAACCATGCGGCCATCGGCCATGGTCCAGGTCATGTCCTGGGTGATGTCGCCACGGATTTCCGTCAAACCCAGCGCTTCGATGACGGCGCCGGCGGCGGGGTCTTCCTCGGGAACGGTGGAGAGGTCCAGCCAAATGCCGGCGATATCGAGCGTCGAGCGGAGGTCCACCAGTTCGGTGCTGCCCTGTTCGGGATTGAACGTGGATGCTGCTTCCATCGAGTCGATGGAAATGACTTCGTCGCCATTGCGGGTGATCGACAGCGGACCGGTGCTGATCGAGCCAACCAGCTGCAGCAGCGCCTCCGTCGGCACGGTGTCGCCGGCCGGCAGGTAAAGGCCGTCAGCGCGGATATCAGACAGCGTGATATGGCCCTGAGCGTCTTCTTCCCCGGCAAAATCGGCGTCGATATCGGGAATGGTCAGCGACTGGGCGAAATAGCTGCCGTCCTCACGCTCTTCAACGCCCGAAAACACCAGTTCGGCGTCGAACTCCATCGGCTCTATCACGCCTTCACCGGCAATGATGCCCACGGTGGCGCCGTCCACGGTGATGGTGTCGCCGTCCAGGGTTGCTTCGCCGAAGGTGATGTCATAGCCGACGACCTTGTAAACTTCGCTGGCGCGATCAACAAAGGCCTGCGCTTCCAGCGCCCAGGCAGAGCCCGTCAGGGCGGCAGTGGCAACGCCGCTCAGCAAGAGGAGGCGGGCGGTCTTTGTGCTCTTCATCGTGATCTCCGGGGATGGGTTCAGTTGAGGCGTGGACGCAACGCGAAGGGGAAGGCGCGTGGCGATTTGTCGGTCCTATAGGGCAAATTCGACCGGAGGGGGGCCGGTTGCATCCGATGTCGTTTATTGCTGCATAATATTGGCGACACACTTGTGACAGACGCCTAGGCAAGGAACTGCCGATAGGCGGGATTTTCGGTTTCGTCCCAAAAGGGAAAGCCGATCGCCTCGATATGGTGGAGGAAATCGGCCCGTGTCGGCTCGGGCACCTGAATGCCCACCAGCACTCGCCCATAGTCGGCCCCATGATTGCGATAATGGAACAGCGAGATGTTCCAACGGTCGTTGAGCCCTTCGAGAAAGCGTAGAAGCGCGCCGGGGCGTTCGGGGAACTGGAAGCGGAACACGCGCTCATCCGGCAAGTCGGCCACGCGTCCGCCCACCATGTAGCGCACATGAAGCTTGGCCACTTCATTGTCGGTCATGTCGGTAACAGCGAGGCCTTGCTGAGCCAGCATGGCGATGATCTCGCCTTTCTCCGCATCGCCGCGCGTGAGCTTGACGCCCACAAAAATCTTGGCCGTGCTGCCGGGGGAGAAGCGGTAGTTGAACTCGGTGATGGCCCGTCCGCCCAAAAGGCGCATGAAGGCGCGATAGCTGCCCTGCTGTTCGGGGATCTCAACGCTGAGCAGCGCTTCGGCGCGTTCGCCAATCTCGGCGCGCTCCGACACATGCCGCAGCCGGTCGAAATTGATATTGGCGCCAGAATTGATGGCGATCAGGGCGCCGGCGGGGGCGCTGCCAACTTCCACTGCGCGCCGCAGCCCGGCCAGCGCCAGGGCGCCGGCGGGTTCGGCAATGGCGCGGGTGTCGTCGAAAATGTCCTTGATGGCCGCGCAGATCTCGTCGGTGGACACGGTGATCACCGCGTCCAGCAACTCGCGGCAGAGGCGAAAGGTCTCGCAGCCCACCTGCTTGACCGCCACGCCATCGGCAAAGAGCCCCACCTGATCGAGCGCCACCGGATGGCCGGCCTCAAGCGCCGCCTTCATGCTGGCCGATTCTTCAGGCTCGACGCCAACGAGGCGAATGTCGGGCCGGAGGAATTTGACATAGGCGGCAATGCCGGCGGCAAGCCCCCCGCCGCCAACGGGAATATAGATGGCGCCGATCGGCCCGGAATGCTGACGCAGCAGTTCCATGCCGATCGTGCCCTGTCCCGCGATCACGTCGGGGTCGTCGAAAGGGTGAACGACGACATAGCCGTGGCGCTCCGCCAGCTCCGCGGCATGGGCACGGGCGGCGTCAAACGTTTCGCCATGGAGCACGACATCGCCGCCCAGCCGGCGCACGGCGCCTACCTTGATGGCCGGGGTCGTCGTTGGCATCACCACCACCGCGCGAATGCCGAGCCGCGACGCGGACAGCGCCACGCCCTGCGCATGGTTGCCGGCCGAAGCGCAGATCACCCCGCGCGCGCGTTCGCCCGCGTCCAGCTGGGCGAGGCGATTATGCGCGCCCCGGATCTTGAAGGAAAACACCGGCTGCATGTCTTCGCGCTTGAGGAGAATATCGGTGCCCAGTCGGGCGGACAGAAGGTTCATCCGGTCGAGCGGCGTTTCCTCGGCAACCTCGTACACCGATGATGTGAGAATACGGCGAACATAGTCCTGCATAGGGGGCTCCACGATTGGGCGGGAGCAACGCCTGTATGACGAATTTGTCAACCGGGTGGCGCATGGCTGCTCTCTCAATCAAGTGATTGATTAGGTGGAGCGGAGAGCATAGAAGGCAATCCTCATTGTGCAGGATCAACATGCCGACAGATGCCAAAGAAGCAGCCAAGCGCGAAAGCGGCGACGGTCGGCGGCTGGCCATTGCTGCAGCCGTTCGGGCGACGATTGTCGAAAAAGGTCTTGAAGGCTTGCGCATGCGCGACATCGCCCAGCGCGTCGGCATCAATGTCGCGACGCTGCATTACCATGTGCCGTCCAAGGAAGCGGTGGTGGCGCTGGTGGCTGAAACCATTCGCCATGACTTTCACAAACAGGCTTTGCGCCACTCGCGCGAAGGCAAGACCGCGCTCGAGCAACTGCGCATGGAATTCGACGACTTCCGCGAAACCATGACGGAAACGCCCGAACTGATCGTCATCCTGACAGAACTTGTCGAACGCTCGCGGCGTGATGAGGCCATCGCCGAGATCATGCGCCCGCTGCATCGATTCTGGCGCAACCAGTTTGTCGAGATCTTCCGGCTTGGCTTGGAAGACAATTCCTTTCGCCGCGACCTCGATCCCGAGGCCGCTGCCATGATCATCACTGGCGCCCTATCCGATTGCTGGCGCCAGTCCACCACGCCGCTTTCGAGGCTCCATCCGCTCTGCGCCGAGCTGGAACGCGCCTTTGTTCCGCCCCCTTTGCCCATCCAAGGATAAACATCGATGCCGACCCCCATACACAACGCCCCCGTCGAGGCGCCGCCCGATCCGCGCCGCTGGATGGCGCTGTTCGTGCTGCTGATCGCCAATTTCATGAACCTGATCGATGTGACCATCGTCAATGTCGCGCTGCCCTCCATGCGCGAAGGCCTGGGCGCGACCGATTCCCAGATCGAATGGGTCGTGGCCGCTTATATTTTGGCTTTTGCGCTGGGCCTGCTGCCCTTTGGCCGGCTGGGCGACATCGTGGGGCGCACGACGCTGTTTCTGTGGGGCGTTGCCGGGTTCACCCTCGCATCGGCCCTGTGCGGCCTGGCGCCCAATATCGAGTTCCTGATCGGCGCGCGCATCATCCAGGGTCTGGCCGGCGCCATGATGACGCCGCAGGTTCTGGCCATTGCCACCGTGACCTTTCCACCCCACGAACGCGGGCAGGCCTTTTCGCTGTTCGGCCTGTCGGCGGGGCTGGCCTCGGTTTGCGGCCCGATCTTGGGTGGCGTGCTGATCTCGGCGCAGGTGTTCGGCCTCGACTGGCAGCCGATCTTTCTGGTCAATATTCCCATCGGCATCGCCGCCGTTGTTGCCGGCTGGTTCCTGATCCCGCGCCTGCCCGGCCAGGCGACTCTCAAGAACGACTATGTCGGTATCGCCCTGTTTGGCCTCGGGATCATGGCCGTGGTGTTCCCCATCGTGGAAGGCCGCACCTATGGCTGGCCGCTCTGGGCCTGGGCGATGATCGCAGCCGGTGTGGTGCTGCTGGGGCTCTTTGTGCTGTGGACGCGCGCGCGGGCGGCGTCTGGGCAGTCGCAACTGCTCAACTTCGACCTGATCACCAACCGCCAGTTCATGTTCGGCGCCTTTGTGACCACCATTTTCGCTTCGGGCATTCCGGGCATGTTCATGGTGATCTCGCTGCTGCTGCAGGGCGGCTTCGCCTTTACCCCGCTTGAATCGGGCCTCACCAACACGCCGTTTTCAGTTGGTGTGCTGCTGGCGTCGGGCATAGCCGCACGCTTTGGCGCGCACTACCTGCGGGCGCGGCTTGCCGCCTCCGGCGCGCTGCTCGTGATCGGCATCGGCTGGCTGCACTTCTATGTGGCGGGCGTGACCGACGCCATCGACCATTGGGCGTTTCTGCCACCGCTGCTGATTGCCGGCATCGGCCTGGGCCTTGGTTTCTCGTCGCTGTTCCAGCTGGTTCTGGCCAATGTGCCGCCGCGCGATGCCGGGGCCGGTTCGGGCGCGCTGCAAGCCTTCCAGCAGGTGGGTGGTGCCCTGGGCGTTGCCATTATCGGGGAAATCTTCTTCACCAATCTGGGCAATGGCTTTGCCGCAGGCAACGAACCCCATGCCGCCTTCGCCAACGCCTCAAGCCTGGCGCTCTGGTATGTGGTGGGCAGCTTTGCCCTGGTGCTGCTGCTAGCGCCCCTGTTCAAGAGGCCTTCGGGGCCGCGAGGCCAGTCTGCCCCGCCGGTGATGGTAGAAGCTTGACGCAAACAAAAAGGCCGCCCCGATGGGCGGCCTTTCCTTTTGGTTCTCTTGGGACTGCCTAGAACTTCCAGCCCAGGCCCGCGCGGATAACCGCATTGCTCGGCTCGCTGGTGCCGCCGCCGGGAACGTCGTTGACCCCGTAATGGGTCCAGGTGGTGCCCAGGCGCGCCATGATGTTCTGGGTGACCATCATGTCGACGCCGAGACCCAGTTGGACGCCACCGGCGGTGAACTGGGTGTCCTCGCCGCGGCCGGGCGAAAGATCGAAATGGCCCCACGAATAGCCCACCGTCCCATACGCAATGACGTTTGGCGCTACCGGATAGCCCAAAGTGGTGCGCACGGCCGCGTCCCACTTGAGGGCGCCATAGTTGCGGCCGCTATATTCGAACTGGGTGGCGACATTGTTGACTTCGGCATCGAGGCCCAGAACGAACCAGTCGCTGATCTGGTAGCGGTAGCCGGCAAAGACGCCCGCAGAGCCGCCGATATCGCCCAGCAGCTGTTCGGGCGGCGGCAGGACATCGGCGCTCTCATGGCTCTTCATGCCGATGAGGCTGCCCTGTGCGCCAAGGTAGAACCCGTCCCAGGCCGAATAGGTCGGCTGGTAGGTGCCGCTATCAACCACCGGCGCCATCATCGACTGCGCTTGCGCACCCATCGTCGATCCCAGCACGGCGACCGCCACAGCTGCCGCAAACCCTGTCTTTCCACGCACCGCAACACCCCTTCAACTCGATGGGTAAAATTAGAAACGAAGTTTGCCGCCGCCGCTAGCGCAGATCCGCCACACACACGGGGAAACGGGCAGGCGGCCGGCCGATGGTTAACCTAAGGTTACCTAATGGACGATCAGCGTACCGGCGCCGAATTCGGTGAACAGCTCGACCAGCACCACATGGGGCATCTTGCCGTTAAGGATCACCACGCCTTCGACGCCGTTTTCAAGCGCTTCGAGGCAGGTTTCGACCTTAGGGATCATGCCGCCTGAAATGGTGCCATCAGCGATCAGCTCCTTGGCTTCGCGGACGCTGAGCTCAGGGATCAGCTTGCCGTTGCGATCAAGGACGCCTTCCACATCGGTGAGGAACAGGAGGCGCTTGGCGCCCAGCGATCCGGCAATGGCGCCGGCAAAGGTGTCGGCATTGATGTTATAGGTATTGCCGTCGCGGCCAGGCGCAACGGGGGCGATCACGGGGATCATTTCGGAGCGCGCCAAGAGGTCGAGCAGCGTGCGGTCGACTTCCACCGGCTCACCCACAAAGCCCAGGTCGAGCACCTTTTCGATGTGGGATGCGGGGTCCTTGATGGTCTTTACGGCCTTTTTGGCGAACACCATGTTGCCGTCCTTGCCGCATAGCCCGATGGCCCACTCGCCTTCGGCATTGATCAGCGCGACGATTTCCTTGTTGATCGAGCCGGCCAGAACCATTTCGACCACTTCCATGGTGCGCTGGTCGGTGACGCGCAGGCCACCCTCGAACTTGGACTCGATGCCAAGCTTGGCCAGCATGGAGGCGATCTGCGGCCCGCCGCCATGCACCACGATGGGATTGACCTTGCTCTGCTTGAGCAGCGCGATATCGCGGGCAAAGGCCTGGCCGAGCTTGAGGTCACCCATGGCATGGCCACCATATTTCACCACAACGGTTTTGCCCTCGTAGCGCTGCATATAGGGCAGGGCCTGCGCCAGGATGCCGGCATCGTGGCTGAAGCGGTCGGTCAATGAAGTCGGATCTGTCATGGACGAACCTGTTCCTTGGCAAAGCGGCGATGGGAAAACCGCAACGGGTCTAGAGCATCAATGGGGAAAGGAAAAGACGCTTGTAAGGCATTTGCTTATTGATCCGTTCGGAGCTTCGTTGGATGGTGCCGCAGCCATAACCCGCACGGCGCCAAACGCGGGACACGGCACGCGCGGGGAGGCCTTCCATTTCGATGCCGACACAGATGACTCCCTCACAGGACATCGCCGACCTGATCGCGCG
>CAKTFF010000038.1 GCA_934553185.1 uncultured Devosia sp. | reverse complement strand
GGCCCGTTGTGCGTCAGGATGATCCGCAATGGTTCAACATCGTGCGTTGGTCGCTCCACACCCTGATCAATGCCGAAGAAGTCGGCATTACGCAGCTCAATGTGGATTCGCTGCTGGCAGCCCGCACCGCAACGGTGCGTCGCATTCTGGGCGTCGACGGCGACTTCGGCGCCTCGCTTGGCCTTTCGCCGTCCTTCATGGCCGACGTGATCCGGGCGGTTGGCAATTATGGCGAGTTCTATGACCGCCACTTCGGACCCCAGACCGGGGCCGCGCTCCTGCGCGGCCAGAACGCTCTATGGGCCAATGGCGGGCTGCTTTATGCGCCGCCCGTGCAGTAGCTAAGGGGCGAACACAAGGTTCACCCGCCGGTTCTGCTTGCCCTTGTTCTCTATTTTGCCAAGCGCCAACCTGCCGATCTCTTTGGTATTGGCCACGTGCGTGCCGCCGCACGGTTGAAGGTCGACGTCGCCGATCCTGATCAGCCGCACCCGACCTTGGCCAGAGGGCGGCTTCACGTTCATTGTCTTCACCAGATCTGGGTTGGCAGCCATTTCCGCATCGGTGATCCACTCCTGCTCAACGCGGTGTTCGCCTGCGACCAGCGCGTTGAGCTGAGCTTCAATCGCTGACAGATCAGAGGGCGCTTCGGGCATGCTGAAATCGAGCCGCCCCTTGTCTTCGCTTATCGAGCCGCCGGTGACCGGGAAGGGGAGCACAACCGACAGCAGATGCAGCGCCGTATGCATCCGCATGAGCCGATAGCGCCGATCCCAATCGATCGCCGCGACTACCGCTTCCCCGACCTCGGGCAGCGTCTGGCCATCAGCAGGCAGATGGCTGATGCGGGTCTTGTCGCCCTCCGGGTGTACCGCAGTGGCGATGGCGATCGGTGTACCATCGGCGCGCGTGATGGTGCCGCTGTCGCCAGGCTGCCCCCCGGAGGTGGCATAGAACACGGTCTGGTCGAGAGTAATGCCGCCATCGCTGCCGATCGACACCACCTTGGCCGGACTCGAACGAAGATAGCTGTCTTCGCGGAAAAGAAACGCGGTCATGGCGAACTCACAACAGAGGCGAAAGCAGGCGCGCAGCCTGCGTCAAGAATCGCATGGGCAGCGATCGGGACCTGACCTCGAGCATGTCCACATTGCGGCAAAGGGCAAAGTCCTCCACCAGCATGGTCTCGACATTGGTGATGGTCTTTGGATCGGTGAACCACAGGGTAATCTCGAAATTGATCGCAAAAGAGCGGTTGTCGAAATTGACGCTGCCGATGGACGCAATCTGGTCATCCATCAGCACGACTTTCTGATGCAGGAAGCCATCCTGAAAGCGATAGATCGAGACGCCGTGCTCAACCATGGCGTCGGCATGGGCGATGCTCGCCAGCCAGACCATGATGTGGTCGGGTGCGTTGGGCAACATGACGCGAACGTCCACGCCACGCAGCTTGGCAGCGTATAGCGCAGTCCGGATATCGGTATCCGGCACGAAATAGGGGCTGACGATCCAAAGCCGCTCGCGCGCCCGCCCAATAATATCGGTAAACGCAATCGCGCATTCTTCAAGCTTGTCCGCCGGACCGCTGCCCATCACCAAAACCGACTGGTCGCCAGGCGTGGCGACGGTTTCAGGCGGCGTTTGCGGCAGCACCTCCCCGGTCGCCCATTCCCAATCCTCGCGGAACAACAGCGCACAACCCAGAGTTGCAGGGCCCGTCACACGAACATGCGTGTCGCGCCAGCGACCGAACTTGGCGTCTTGGCCCAAATATTCGACGCCCACATTATGCCCGCCGACCCAGGCCTGCTCGCCGTCGACCACCACGATCTTGCGATGGTTGCGGTAGTTGATCCGGGTCGGCCCGTAGAAGCGCAGGAATTTATGGCGCTGGTTGAAACCCGCCACCTTGATGCCGGCTTCCCGCAATGCAGTGCGATAGCGCTTGGGCATGCCCGAACTGCCCACGTCATCATACAACAGATAGACCTGAACGCCCGCTTTGGCGCGCTCTATTAGACCCTCAGCCAAGCGCTGCCCCAACACGTCGTCCCGCACGATATAGAATTGCACGAGCAGGTATTTCTTCGCCCTCGCGATGCCCTTGAAGATGGAGTCAAAAGTTGCCTGGCCGTCGACCAAGATTTCCACTTCGTTGCCGTTAAGAAACGGCACTTCGGAGACTTTCGTCTGCACCGGCCAATTGTGGCTGGTTTCCCGGTCGATTAAAGCCAGGTCCTTGGCGCGCAGTGGCCGGGCCGAGCGTCCATTGCGGACGCGATCGGTCGCATAGTCGTCAAAGGCCTTCCAGCCGAAGATGAAGTAGAGAAATGCTGTCGGAAAAGGCAGCAGCGCTAGCGCCAGGATCCAGGCGATGGAGCCCTGCGATGTCCGCGAAATCATGATCTCGCGCACCGCGCATATGAAAGCCAGCAGGTAGGTGACGGCAAAGAATCCGGCAACCAGATGCAGGTCGACCACGATCGACCGGATGAGTTCTTCGATGACGAGCAAGCTGTTTCCGCCGGAATGTGTTGCCGCACTCTAGCAGGGCGCGTCGATTGAACAATCGAGCATCAACAGCAAAGCTCTTATTCCGTTTCCATCACTGACGATACGTCCACCGGCGCGCGATCCACCAGCCAGCGCGGCACCGGCATGCCTTTCTCGCGCAAGAAGTCCGGATTATAGATCTTGCTGGCATAGCGATTGCCGTAGTCGCAGAGAATGGTCACGATGGTTTTGCCGGGTCCAAGCTCTTCGGCCATGCGGACCGCCCCGGCGATGTTGATCGCGCTTGAGCCGCCCAGACACAGTCCTTCATGTTCCAGCAAATCGAAAATGAAGGGCAGGGCCTCTGCATCCGGAATCTGGTAGGCATGGTCAACGGTAAGGCCTTGGAGGTTTGCCGTGATCCGCCCCTGTCCGATGCCTTCCGTGATTGAGTTGCCGGACGATTGCAGGACGCCCTCGGTGAAGAAGCTGTAGAGCGCCGCCCCCTCAGGATCCGCAAGCCCAATCTTGACGTCTGAACTGCGGGCTCGAAGCGCCTCCGCCACGCCCGCCAGCGTACCGCCCGAGCCGACCGAGCAGATAAAGCCATCGATGCGGCCCTTGGTCTGGCTCCAAATTTCAGGCCCAGTGGTTTCCACATGAGCGCGTCTATTGGCTGTGTTGTCGAACTGGTTGGCCCAGACAGCGCCCTCGGGCAGTTCCCGAGCAAGCTTTTCTGCCAAGCGCTGAGACACCTTGATGTAATTGTTGGGGCTCTTGTAGGGCTTGGCCGGCACTTCGATGACCTCGGCCCCATAGAGCCGCAAAGCGTCCTTTTTCTCCTGGCTTTGCGTCTCGGGAATGACGATCACCGACTTGAAGCCGAGCGCATTGGCCACCAGCGTCAGCCCGATCCCGGTATTGCCCGCAGTGCCTTCCACAATCGTGCCACCGGGCTTCAGCGCGCCCGATTGCACCGCATCATGGATGATAAACAGAGCCGCACGGTCCTTGACAGACTGGCCGGGATTGAGGAACTCCGCCTTGCCCCAAATGTCACATCCGGTGAGCTGCGACACCCGATTGAGACGGATCAGCGGCGTATTGCCGATAGCGGAAAGAAGGTCTTTGTGCGTGGACATCAGGGGCAATCTGGCCTTGGTTGGGTGTTCAACCTAGGGAGCTTGGCACCGACCAGCAAGGCAGAACCGCGCAAGCAAGTAGGCTTTTGCGCCGGGGCGAACAAAGCGAGCATTTCTTACTGTGCTAATCACATCAGAGGCCACGAGCGGCCTCCAGCGCCCGAACGCGAGAAAGTTTAAGATCAACAATCGGCGCGGGATAGGTCTGCCCAATCACCACCCCAGCCTTGCGTAGAACATCGTCAGGCGCTTGGCTTGGCTGATGAACCCACGCGTCCGGCAATCCGGCTAGCTCGGGCAGCCACCGCCGGACATAATCGCCACCATTGTCGAACCGGTCGCCTTGTGTCACCGGGTTGAAGATGCGGAAAAAGGGCGACGCGTCCATGCCGCTGCCGGCGACCCACTGCCAATTGGCCGGATTATTGGCGATGTCGCCATCGACCAGGCAGTCCCAGAACCATTGCTCGCCCAACCGCCAGTCGATCAACAGGTTCTTGCACAGCAAGGACGCGGTGAGCATACGCACACGGTTCTGCATAAAGCCGGTTTCCCACATCTCGCGCATCCCCGCATCGACGATCGGCAGCCCGGTCTGGCCCTTCTGCCAGCGTTCGAGTTCGTCATCAGCCTGCCGCCATTGCAGCGCGGCAAATTTTGGCTGCATCGGCTCGGTGGTTATGTCAGCACGGTGGTAAAGCTGGTGATAGTTGAAGTCGCGCCAGGCCAGTTCAG
Organism: uncultured Devosia sp.; assembly: GCA_934553185.1. Lineage (GTDB taxonomy): Bacteria > Pseudomonadota > Alphaproteobacteria > Rhizobiales > Devosiaceae > Devosia. The sequence goes on along the minus strand of CAKTFF010000038.1, from coordinate 6,880 downwards.
ACAGAAACTTGTCCACGGCGGCCCGCTTATCGGGATCAGCATGCGCCACCGATTCAGCCGCTGCCCAAATTTGCCGCGGCGTGATCTCACCATGGCGCAGATGCGGCGAAAGCCTCGACGTTGCGTCCTGACGGGGGAAGTCCCGACCCACCGCATAGTCGTCGAGCTGCGTGTCGAGAAACTGCGACAAGCTTTCGTGTGCCGCGGCCTCGCCAATGCGCCAGTGAGGAGTGAACTTGTCTGCCCAAGCGGGCTGGCTGTAACACCCGTCGACCGGTCCGATCTTTATTGCATGGCTTTCTGCAGGTGCGCCGAGCGGCTGCGCCATTGGCATGTCCCGCAACGCTTTCCAGAACGGGCCATAAACCGAATAGGGCTTGCCCTGCTTAGTTGCGATGTCCCAGGGCTCGACAAGAACGTTAGCCGCAAATGACTCGACCTCTACCCCCGCTTCATCCAGCGCCATCTTGATCGCTGCGTCGGCGTCACGCTCGCCGGGCGCGTAGCGCCTGTTCCAGAACACAGCCTTTGCCTCTGTCTCCCGCACCAAACCGGGCACGACGTCACGCGCATCGCCATCGCGCACCATCAGCTCTACGCCGCGCCGCGCAAGCGTTTTTCCCAAAGCTTCCAGGCTATGGTGGATCCACCAGCGAGCGGCCGCGCCCGCCGGGCGGACGCCTGACGTCGTTTCATGAATGTAGAGAGCGATAACCCGCTCGCCGCTCTTAAGCGCAGCAGCAAGGGCAGGGTTGTCCGCCACGCGCAGGTCGGTGCGCAGCCAGGCGATGGATGTTGAGGTCATGAGACGGTCTCCGGCAATCAGACGCGCCGGAGGGTGGTTTGGTTCAATCGCTATTCCATGACTTCGGCAAGATGCTCGAGCGCAGCGCTCCACGCTTCGATGGAAAAGATGCGCGATTCAGGATCAGCATGAGCGAGGCCACGTTCGGTGAGCGTCACCTGTGTCTGGTCTTCGCCGACCGATTTGAAGGCGATATCGAGCACGAAGATCAGCTCTTCTTCGTCCTCGTCATCACTGTCACGATGCACCCAGCTCATCACCAGCTTTTCGTTTTCAACAAATTGCAGGATTTCGCCGCTGACCACATGGTCGTCGGGATCCTCGTCATCGCCAAAAGTGGTGAAGGTGTATTCCCCACCCTCGAACGCGTCGAGCTCGGCCTCGTCGGCCTGCCATTGCTCGATCAGTGCCGGGTCGGTCCAGGCGGCGAAAACGTCGGCGATGTTGGCGTCGATGGTGCGGGTCAGCGTGATCTGGCTGGCTTCGTCGGTATGCATGCCGTTGCTCATGCCGGCTCCTTGTGTAGTTCCGCATGTCGCGGCAGGAAGATGGTTAGAACGCCCAAAAACGGCAGAAACGCGCACAAGGCGAAAACCTGGACAATGCCGATCCGGTCGGCCAGCGCACCCAGCACTGCAGCGCCGATGGCGCCGATGCCAAAGGCAAAGCCAAAGACGAACCCTGCCACCATGCCAACTTTGCCCGGTACCAGGTCTTGCGCATAGACGACAATTGCCGAGAAAGCCGACGACAGGATGAGCCCAACCGCCATGCTCGCCGCAGCTGTTCCAACAAGGTCAAGATGGGGCAGCAAGAGCGTGAAGGGCAGGGCGCCCAGGATCGAACACCAGATCACCGTCAGCCGGCCGAATCTGTCGCCCACCGGTCCGCCGATAAATGTTCCAGCCGCAACAGAGCCCAGGAACAAGAACAGGTAGAGCTGCGCCTGCTCCGCGGAAAGCCCGAACTTCTCGATCAGGAAAAAGCTAAAGTAGCTCTGCATCGAGGCGAGATAAACATACTTGCTGAACAGCAAGGCCCCGATCACCGCGAAAGCCGCCAAGAGCCGGCGGCGACCAAGAACCTGCCCAACAGCCTTGAGCATGGGGCGTCCCGCATGCGCGCGCTGGTGATCGGCATACCAGCGGCCCACCGCAAGCAGAATAACCAGCGCTGCGATAGCTACGAGTGAGAACCAGATGGTGCTCGATTGTCCGCGCGGAAGGAGGAAATAGGCAGCCGCCAACGGGCCGATCGCCGTCCCAAGATTGCCGCCCACCTGGAACAAGGATTGCGCAAAGCCCAGCCGTCCGCCCGATGCCAGCCGCGCCACTCGCGACGCTTCGGGGTGAAAAATAGCCGAACCAATCCCGCCGATCATCGCCGCCACCACTAGGAGGCCGAAGCTGTTGGCCGTTGCGATAAGGGATATGCCCACCAGCGCAAGCACCATGGCCGCAGCAAGCGCATAGGGGCGGGGATTCTTGTCCGTGTGATAGCCCACCAAAGGCTGCAGGATGGATGCCGTCATCTGCTGGCTGAGGGTGATCAGCCCGATCTGTACATAATCGAGACCGTAGGTTTCCTTCAGCAACGGATAAAGCGCAGGCAGCAAGAACTGCATGAAGTCGTTCAGCAGGTGCGAGGCGCTGACGGCCAGGATGATCGCAAGCGATGTGCGCTGCACCACGGGTACAGCCTGGCTGGAAACGGCAGTCATGAAGAGTTAGTCCGGCGGCGGAAAAGATGCCCACCCCTAGCCTGCCTCCAGGAAGGTGACAATGCTGGAACGCCCGTCCTTCGCTCAACGTTGGCACCGGAAGGAGGAGATAGGATCATGAGCAACAATCATTTTGTGGTGTCCCAGCGCGAAAGCGTGTGGCAGTTCAGCTTCCGTGGCGATGTCACGGCGCCATTCACCAGCAAGGACAATGCCGTCAACGCGGCGATCGCTCAGGCTGCTAAGGTTGAAGACGACGAGGTGGAAGTCGTCGTGCATGATGCCGATCTGCGTGCCGAAACCATCTGGCGGAGCAGTCAAACCCGGCAAGCGAACGCCTGAACCGGAGCCAAGAAAAAGCCCCGGCTGAGAGATCAGCCAGGGCGATGAGGTGCTTTGGAGTGCCGAGTTAACGAGCCATTAACGCGTTCGTTCCCGCGGCAATGCAAAGAACGCGCTCTCGAGGCGTCCATAGCCAAGCCGCGCGACGGCCAGAACCTTGCACGAAGACGAACGCCTAACCCGACGACCAGCAATATAGGAGGAGGCAAAAACCTGAAAGTTGAATGGCTCCGCGAGCTGGACTCGAACCAGCGACCATTCGATTAACAGTCGAATGCTCTACCAACTGAGCTATCGCGGAACACATTTCAAACGCCTTCAAGCTGAAGGCGAGGTCCGTGTACCGAACTTGATTTGCTTTGCCAAGCCCTATTTGGCGCCCGTGTGAATAACTTGCCCTGTTGCCCTGTGACGCGCGGCTTTGCCTAGGCTGACAAGGTCGGCCAATGTGTTCAAGCTGCTGAATGGATCGGCCTCGTACTGCCGGCTCCAATCCACCCGCTTGCCCGCGAGCACAACGTGCAATGCCTTGAGACTGCCTGGTCCATCGCCTGTTCGAACCTGTTCGAGCAGCCCTGAAAGTGCCTCGATACGCCATGCAGCATTGGGCGGGTAATCGTGCCCGCACCAAGCCGCAAACGCGCTGTCTGCTCCTGAGCAAGCCTCCGCCATCGCCGCTGCAAAACCGTGGGGCAGGAACGGCGTATCCACCGCCACCGAAACCAGAACCCCATCCACAATGCCTTGCTCGGCAAGCGCTGCGATGGCAGCCGCAACGCCCGCCAGTGGACCGCCGATCGGCAATGAAAGATCGTCGATGGCTAAGTTACCATCAGCTACAGAAAGGCGCTGCGCACCGGTCGACACCAGCAAAGGCGTATGCACCGTACCCAGCGCAGTCCCGACTCGGTCCAGCAGGTTGCGTCCACCAATGCGCAGATCCGCCTTGCGCACCCCGCCAAGCCGCGTGCCTTGGCCGCCGGCCAGAATGACCGCATAGGGCAAGGTCATGAACCTGTTGAAGGGGAATTTGGCCGCACGCCCAGGCGCAGAATGGCGATCATCCCAATCCCGGCCACAAGTCCCCAAAAAGGTGCGCCTACGCCAACAATGGTGATCCCCGAAGCCGTGGTGACAAACGTCAACACGGCCGGCAGTCGCGTTTCTTCCTGCACCAAAGCGCCGCTCAGCGCCGCAGCGAGGCTGGAGAGGAGGGCCAATCCTGCCACAGCCTCGATCAGCAAGGGAGGAGAGGCGGCGATGAAAGCGGCGGCCAGGCTGGCTGCCGGCGCCAGCAGCAGGTAGACCGCGCCCGCTGCGATCGGCGCTGGCCAGCGCTTGCTCTTGTCCGGATGCGCTTCGGGACCGGCGCAGATGGCTGCTGTAATCGCCGCCAGGTTGACGCTGTGGCCTCCGAAAAAACCAGCGAAGGCGCTGGCAAGCCCCGTGGCGATGAAGAGCGGGGCAGGCGGCAACACAAAGCCGTTCGCCTTCATCACGGCAAGACCTGGCAGGTTCTGCGATGCCATGGTCACCACATAGAGCGGCAGGGCGATGCGGATCACCGCATCGAGCGTAAACACCGGCATGATCGGCGCAAAACTGGGCCAGGAACCATCCAATGCGCCAGGCGCCAGGTGTGTCGTGGTCGCAAGGATCACGCCCGTGACCGCCACGGCAATCGGCACCGCGTACCGGCGGGCGAAGCGCAGACCTATGATCCAGGCAAGAAGGATGGGCAAAGCCAGTGCCGGCATCTCAGCCACGGCCGTGAGGGGCGCAAGGCAGAGCGTCAGCAGCATGCCCGCCAACATGGCATTGGCAACTGGTGCCGGGATGGCGCCGATCAGCCGGGCAAGGGGACGGATCAAGCCCGTGAGCGCAATCAGCGCAGCCGCTACCAGAAAAGCGCCCGCCACCGCAGGATAACCACCCACCGGCTCACCGACGGTCAGCAGAAAAGCGACGCCCGGCGTTGACCAGGCAAAGCTCACCGGCAGCTTGATCCGGGCGCTGACCACGATGTTGAGAAGCCCGATGGCGAGGCACACGGTCATCAGCCCGGACCCCGCCTGTTGCGGCGAAGCGCCGGCAGAGGTCAGCGCCGCAAGCACCAGCGTAAAGGTAGACGCGTAACCAACAACCGCCGCCAGCGCACCGGCCATAATGGGCTGCAACACGTCCCGCCTTCCGCTGCTGTCGCTCACATCACTCATCTCTGCCCCCATCCGCGGCAAGCCTGCCAGCGATCAAAGTCCTATCTTTGCTTCTTAGGCCGGAGCAAGCGCCGGCGGGCATTATTGTCGCTGATCTGGTTTTTGCGCTTGGGAAGTGCACAACGGGAGAAGCGCCGAGCCGCCACTCGCAAGTTTGACCAAAGTCCCCCGCCTTAATCGTTTCTCAAGTTACCAGCGGTATGTCTCTCAATCGACCGAACGAGAAAAGCGCCCCACAGCCATGGGGTGCAGGATTGGGCCCTTGCCTAAGCCCGCCCCTTCTCCTAAAAACCGGTTCAGAGGCCACGTGGCGGAGTGGTGACGCAGCGGATTGCAAATCCGCGTTCCGCCCAGCAAAATCAACAAAAATTCTGAAATCTGGCCGGATTACGCTCACCACATATCAACAGGTTAGCGGCGATTTCAGAATGCGGGTATGCACTATTTCTGTCTGTGCAGGCCTGTTAACAGGACGAAAACTGCGCCGACAAGAAAGACTGGAACCGCATAGGTAACCGTGACAAGGGCTGCCATTAGTATGCCTTCAAGTGAAGGCAAGCACGGCAGCAGATGGCCTGCCGGCAGGTTTGGGCAGTAGTCGACGTGTGAACCGCCCTTGCTGATCATCGCACGGGCCAGAAAAGCGGCAACTGCGAAACCGCAGGCCGTGGAGCCGATCAGCAGCCAAGTCCACGGCGAAAACTTTCTCAACACGTCTTATCTTTCGCCGTTACCCAGCGCGGTGCGCGTGGCGTTTCTTCGTGGCAGACAGCACACGCTTCTCAGTGCGTTTCGCGTAGCCCTCGTAAGCGCGGCTGCGGTGAGCCGAAAGAGCGCGGCCTTGTCCGTCGGTTAGCTCGGCCTCCTCTAGCTCTGTCATCCCGCCGTGGCGGCAGGCGTCCAACGTGAAATGCTTCGGCAGATCAGCGGCGTCGGCTATCTTCCGCACGATCTGGGCAAAGCGGGTCGGCTTGTACTGTTGGTCTTGCGGACCCACGACGATCGACACGCCACGCCTGGGCACCTGGGCCAAGACAGCCTCGGCGTCGGCGTAGAAGAAGACGGGATCATCGTCACCGCTGACGAGAGGGTGCCGCACCATCTCGCCGGTCTTGTGGTGCTCGATCCTGATCGCCTGACCAGGGGTGTAGTCGGTCCAGCGTACATAGCCGCTGATGACGTTCTCAGGGCGCTGCAGCCACTCAAAGCAAATAACCGCGGCAGCAGCCGCTTCGGGACGGTTGTCTTTGAGCGCTTGATCCGCAAAGGCATAAACCTGCGCCCGTGTCACCGCAGCCTTTATCGCGCGGGTACGGCGGACAGTTTGCACGCCTTCCCATGGGTTCGGTACGTCACGCCTAAATTCCTTCGGGTGGATTGGCTGCATCAGCTTCCACGCGGTCTTGCAGTACATCAGCGCCTTTTCGCCTCGCCGGTACTTCTCACCTTCGATCATGGCGCTGTAAATCTTCTCAGCGGCAGCCGGCGATACGCTTGCGATCGGCAACTTGCCGAACGTGCTGCCGATCTTGGTTGGCACGGCGCAGACCTGATCGAAGACGAGCTTGTAATCGGGGCGGGACCGTTCTGCGACGCGGCGCTGGAAAGCTAGGCTGCCAAGGTACTGCTCAAACAGCCATTCGACGGTACCATAAGCCGCGTATCGACGTACCTCGCCTTTGAGGGCACCTTGCCGCCATTCGTTAAAGGACAGATTGTGCGCTGAGGCCGCAGCATCGAGATCGCGTTGCGACAGCCCGGTTCCTAACGGCGAGGAGGCAAACGGGTACTCCCGTC
>CAKTFF010000037.1 GCA_934553185.1 uncultured Devosia sp. | reverse complement strand
GTATTGGCCTCGCGCGGTCGGAACACATGTTCTTTTCGCCCGAGCGCATGGTGGCGCTCCGCCGCGTTATCCTGAGCGAAGACGAAGACGATCGCAGCCGCGCCATCAACGGCTTGGTCGACTACCAGACCGGCGATTATTCGGCGCTGTTTTCCACCATGAATGGCCTGCCAGTCACGGTGCGCTTGTTTGATCCGCCGCTGCATGAATTTCTGCCTCGCAGCGAGGAAGAGATCGAGGAAACCGCCGCCTCTCTGGGGCTGGCAGTCCGCGCCCTCCGCCTCCATCTCGATCGTATTGCCGAGATCAATCCCATGCTGGGCCATCGCGGCGTGCGGCTGGCCATCACCTATCCCGAAATGCTGCAGATGCAGATGCAGGCCCTAATGGCCGGGGTTCGTGCCGCTAGTGAAAAGCAGTCCGAGCCGGTGACCCTGGAGGTCATGGTGCCCTTCGTGTCCACGGCCAGCGAAGTGGCCTGGGTGCGCGAGCGGGTCAACACCATTGCCGCCAATTCAGGCCTCCTGCGCAACGATCGTGTCCGCTTCTCCTTCGGCACCATGATCGAACTGCCGCGCGCCTGCCTGCGGGCGGGCGACATTGCCCACATGGTGGACTTCTTCTCCTTTGGCACCAATGACCTGACCCAAACCACGTTCGGCATCTCGCGCGACGACGCGCCCACCTTCCTGGCGGCCTACCATCGCAAGGGCATCTACGAGCGCGACCCATTCGTCACCATCGACGAAAAAGGCGTCGGCGAAATGATCGCTATTGCCGTCGAGCGGGGCAGGGCAGCCAATCCCAAGCTCAAGATCGGCATCTGCGGCGAGCATGCGGGCGATCCAGCCTCCTTGCGCTTCTTTGCCGGGCTCGGTGTCGACTATGTCTCGTGCTCACCCTATCGTGTCCCCATCGCCCGGCTGACACTGGCACAGGCCGCTGCTTAAAATTGCGGCGGAACACCCTATATAATGGGGGAAGCCGGATCGCGGCGCCTAGGGATGGAGACAGATCGACGTGAAAATGTTGCCGGTGCTGGCCCTGCTGCCAATGATCGCTCTTGCCGCCCCGCCTGCACTCGGGCAGTCGGCAGCCTCCCAATGCACCGCGATTGCCTCGGACAGTGAGCGCCTCGCCTGCTTCGACGCGGCTTTCGCCGGTGAGGCAGCCGACCCGGCAGGCGCCCAAGTTGTTTTTCAGTCCGAACAACTGATCCCCGCCCGACCGAACGGCCGCCAGCCCGCAACCATCACGGTCGCTTGCGACACCGGCGTGCTCAGCGTCGCCTTTGCCTTCGCCGGCAACACCATGTCGGCCCTCGGCAACGATGCGGGCATTACCTGGCAATTCGACCTTCAGGCCGCGCGCAGCCGGACCCTGCCGGTTAATGCCACAAACACCGCCATCGTCCTCGACAATACGGCGGATGCTTTGGCTTTCATCCGCAGCCTTGAAGGCGCAACCAACCTGACGGTGCGGGTTACCCCGGTCAACTCGCGCTCGTTGTCGGTGCGCTATCGCGTCGACGACTTCGCAGCCCAGGTTGCGCCAACCGTTGCCGCCTGCAGCTAACGACCGCTGACCGCCGGGTGTTCAGAGACTCACCGGTGCGACAAAAGCGTCAATCATCTTTCTGCCCGCAGCTTGCCATGGTTAACCCATTGCTGCGCCGCAAACGCCGTTTACCCGCTGCTAACCCTAATCAGACATCATCACGATTGTCGGCATTTTAGCGTCACTATTGCCCGGCAGTTGTTCTGTTGCGTTTGAGTTGAGTAGCATTGATGGCCCTTTTCCACCCACCGGTGCGTTCGCGCTCGGCTAAAGCGGTTCGCCGGAATACCTTTGCTCGGGTTCTGGTTGCTGGCGTGACATGCGGCCTTCTTTATGCCGGTCTGACCGGCGTCGCGTTCGGTCCGGCTGAAGACCTCGCCAATGCACTCCCGTCCGACCTCAAAATCGTGGGCGCGAGCCTGAGTTTCTCCGGCACTGATCCGGTGATCACCGGATCTGTAGACCATCTGTTTGCCTCGGCCAGCTTCACCGGTCCAAATCGCGCCCTCAAGACCGACCGCGTTCGTCCAGCCGTTGATCCGGAAGCGGTTTCGCGCAGCTTCGAGGAAGTCCGCCTGCGCCTCGCCGCCCTGCGCAACGTGCCCGCTGAACCGGCCGCTCCGGGCCAGACCCAGTATGCCCAAATGCCCTATCCCGCCACGGGCGATGTCGAGATCGGCCCCCGCATGGCCGTGGCGTCGCTTGGCGCAACCGGCGCGTCGGCTCTTGAAGCAATCGCCGGCATTGCCCCCACCACGGCAGCCCTGCCCATGCCGGTGGTCGCCTCCGAGCAGCTGGCCTATGCCCGCGAGACCGCGCCCGTGACAGGACCTTTCTCCACCGGCAGCGCCGTGGAAGTCTCCGACAAGGAACTCTGGTGCCTGGCGACCGCCATTTATTTCGAGGCGCGCGGCGAAAGCTATCGCGGCCAGGTCGCGGTCGCTCAGGTCGTGCTGAACCGCGTCAAGGATCACCGCTATCCCGACACCATCTGCGGCGTTGTTTTCCAGAACCAGAGCCGCCGCAACGCCTGCCAGTTCTCCTTTGCCTGCGACGGCATTCCCGAAGTCATCAACGACAAGAAGTCATGGACGCAGGCCGAGGACATCGCAAACCGCTTCACGGCCGGCGAACTCTACCTCACCGAAGTGGCCAATGCGACGCACTACCATGCAACCTATGTGCGCCCCGCCTGGGCGCCGCGCATGACCAAACTGACCCAGATCGGCCTGCACGTCTTCTACAAGTTCAAGAGCGGCTGGCTGTTCGGCTAGCGCTCGATGTGAATAAAGGTGAACGAGCCGGCATCGCTGCTGGAGAACGATGTCCAGCGACCGCCGAACCATTCGGAGAGATGGTTATGGAGCGTGTCGGCGAGCTCCACTGTAATGCCCGGATACTGCACATGACGCGAGAACATTGCGTCTGTTGAATAGGTCCCGGTGGCGGTCGTGGTAATGGAAACCCAGCTGACGTCCCCGCCCTCGATCTTTTTCACCCGGGCTGTCGAGAGCGGGTCTGTTGCCACCCAGCTTTCGTAATCAACCGTGTAGTCCTTGTCCTCGAAGCGAACCAAGTTATCCGTGTCGATCGCTGGCGTGGGCGTTATCAACTCGTCTGCCAGAGCCGTCACCACCATGCCCGATCCGGTGGCGCTCAAAACCGTGGCGCAAACAGCCCCCAAAGTCATGCCGAGGAGCAGGTGGCGATCTGGCAGGTTCATGGCGAGCTGTCCTGAAATGAAACTGATTGCGTCAGAGCATTAACAAGGCAGAAACCATATCGGCCCGCACTGGGCAAAGTTCATCCTTTGGTAAGGTTAACTGCGGGCGGCATGTCCTAAAATGCGAGAGCCTCAAAAGCGGCAATGAACCGCTCTTGCGCTTCGCGCGTCGGCCAGGGTCGGATCAGCCGGTCGAACGCCTCGACATCGAAGGCGGGCAGGCTCGGCTCCCCAAAGAACCGCCGCGCCTCGCTGTCGGCGAATCGAGCGAGGTGAACAGCTTCGAAAAACGCCGCTTCCCGATCAGCCTTCTTGATCTGCTTGGCCAAAAGCGCGCTCATGCTTGCGGGCAGTGAAAACCGCAGAAAAATTGCCGAAAGCAGCCGGCTTTCCACATCCTTGTAATTGCCCCCCATTGCCGCCTTGAAGGGGGAGATGATGTCGCCCATCACATATTCGGGTGCATCATGCAGCAGCGCCTGCGCCTCCGAGCGCGCGTCGCAACCGGGATTGTGGGCGCGGAATAACTCAAGCACCAGCACCGAATGCTGCGCCACCGAGAAGGGGTAATCGCCTTCCGTCTGCCCGTTCCAGCGCGCCACCCGCGCCAGACCATGGGCAATGTCGGATAGCTCCACATCAACCGGGGAGGGGTCGAGAATATCAAGCCGCCGCCCCGACAACATGCGCTGCCAGGCGCGTGCGCTGCTCCGTCCCATCATGCCCCCAGAATCGATCCGGCGCGACGCTAGCAGGGAGCCTCGATTCGCTGAATGCTCATGAAAGCGCCTCGCCCGCGCAGAGCGTCGCCCCTCACTCCTCTGCTGCCACGTCCCCAAACCTGTACGTCGCCCAGGAGGGCAGGGCGACGGTCACCTTCTGCCCCGCGACCGTCAGCGCCGAAGGATCATCCACCCGGTCGAGCCGCACGATAGCCACAGCATGCCCATCCACCACCGATCCAAGCACCCCCGCGTCGCGCTCCCCAGCCACCACGGCACCCGGCGTAACAACGCCCGATACCAAGACCGGCCGTCGCCGCGCCGTGCCGCGATGCTTCATGCGGCTGACCACTTCCTGTCCCACATAGCAGCCCTTGGCGAAGTCGATGCCACCGAGGATGTCCATGCCGATGTCATGGGCAAACACGTCGTTGGCGGCAAAGTCCGCTCCCTGTTCGGCAACACCAGCCGCAATGCGCGCCTGCCGATACGGCACATCATCCGCCACCCAATCGGTTGTCGCCTCAAGCGGGGCAACGATCCGCCAACCCAGCGCCGCTGCGCCCCGCCGGTCGGCATGGCAAACGAAGCCGTCCACCATGTCGGCCGAATAGCCCACCCGGTGGGTCGCCCGCAGATCATCGATCACCACCTGCGCCCGTAGCCGGTACATCTTCATGCGCCGGAGAAAATCATCGGCGACCGACTGGTGCACATCGAGCCACAGTGCCCCATCAGCCCATCCGACCAGCCCCTCGGCCAGGATCTTGCCCTGTGGCGACAGCAGCGCCCACCAGGCACCGGAACCCTCGGCAGACGGCACTTGTCCCGTGACCACGTCGTTGAGCAGTTTATGCGCCTCGGGCCCAGAAAACCGGAACACGGCGCGATCGGCGCGCAGATAAGGGAACATGTCTTGCTTGCCTCCGGGAGCGCCCGTCACCTATGTCGTGCAACAACAAACCAATCGGGACGAGGACCGCAGACATGGCGCAGTACGACACCATTTTCAAGAACGCCACTGTGGTCAATCACGACGGCATGGGTCTCCTCGACATCGCCGTCCGCCAAGGCCGCATCGCTGCTCTGGGCGAGTTCGGCGACAATGCCGCCGACATTGTGGATTGCCGCGGTCTCCACATCCTCCCAGGCGTCATCGACACCCAGGTGCATTTCCGCGAGCCGGGCCTCACCCACAAGGAAGACCTCCAGACCGGTTCGCTTGGCGCCGTGATGGGCGGGGTCACCGGCGTTTTCGAGATGCCCAACACCAATCCGCTGACGACGACACGCGAAACCTTCAACGCCAAGATCGCCGCCGGCACCAACCGCATGCATTGCGACTTTGCCTTCTATATAGGCGGCACGCACGAAAACGTCGACCAGCTCGCCACCCTCGAAAAACTGCCCGGCTGCGCCGGCATCAAGGTCTTCATGGGCTCTTCAACCGGCTCGCTGCTGGTTGCCGACGACGATGGCGTCGAAGCCATCCTCCGCGCCATCACCCGGCGCGCTGCCTTCCATTCCGAAGACGAATACATGCTTGAAGCGCGCAAGCACCTGCAGGTGCCGGGCGACCCCTCAAGTCACCCCGTCTGGCGCTCGCCCGAAGTCGCCATGAACTGCACCACCCGCCTCGTCAACCTCGCCCGCAAGACCGGCAAGCGCATCCATGTGCTCCACATCTCCACCGCCGACGAAATGACCTTTCTGGCCGACCACAAGGACGTTGCCAGCGTCGAAGTCACGCCCCACCACCTCACCCTGGATGAAACCGCCTACCAGCGCCTCGGCACCTATGCCCAGATGAACCCGCCCGTGCGCGACAAACGGCATCGCGACGGCATCTGGGTCGGCGTCCACAACGGCGTCGCCGACATTCTCGGCTCCGACCACGCCCCCCATACCCGTGCCGAAAAGGATCATCCCTATCCCCAGAGCCATTCCGGCATGACGGGCGTTCAGACCCTTGTCCCCATCATGCTCGATCACGTTCATGCCGGCCGCATGACTCTCCAGCGCTTCGTGGATATGACCAGCGCCGGCCCCAACCGCCTGTTCGGCATTGCAAACAAGGGCCGCATCGCTGTCGGCTATGACGCCGACCTCACGATCGTCGATCTCAAGCGCCGCGGAACCATCACCAATGATTGGATCTGGTCCCGCGCCGGCTGGACCCCCTATGACGGTGTCGCCGTCACCGGCTGGCCCGTCGGCACCGTAGTGCGCGGCAACACGGTCATGTGGCAAGGTGAACTGGTCACCTCCTCCATCGGCCAGCCCATGCGCTTCAGTGAAGCGCTTTAACGTCCGAGGTCAAAACCACCCTCCCCCTTGAGGGGAGGGTAGCGCAGCTTGGCCGCCTGGCCTTAGCGCAGCTAGGGAAGTGGTCATCAGGCTCAGCCTACAAGCAGATTTCTACTGCAGGATCCGCTCAAGATTATATTCCCCCGAGCGGATCCGATCGGGCAGCATGGCGATCAGGTCCGCCGTAGCGTCGTCGCCATGCATCTTCACGAAGGTGGCGAGGGCCGCGAACAGGGAAGCATGCGCCAGCGCAGCGCTCTGCACGCCGTCGTCTTCGGCATCGTTCCAGGCCTCGGCGAGATATTCAAGCGCCACCTGGCGCTCACCCTGTTCGAGCTCGAACGGGCCGTGCCCCGACAAAGGGGCGAACATGGTTTTACTGGATGTCATTGGGCAGCCGATAGCACGCAAGATGGCGACAGGCGCGCAAGATGTAACCCGAAGGTTAATGGAATATACGGATTTGTACCGAGCCCGTACGAACAAGCGCGACGGCCATGCGTCGCGTCACTCGGCGAAACGCGTGTGGATTTCGCGCGCGGTCCGCTCGGCTTCACCCAGCAGCCGTGTCAGCGCCTCTCGCGCCGCCGGCGTACAGGCGCGGTGAAACCGCGAATAGGCCGTGTACCCGTCGTTGAACGAGCCGGCCAGCCGCTGCCGCCGATCTTCATCTGGCTCGTCGAGGCTGATCAGTTCGGCCATCTGCGCCCGCCAGTCTTCCGTTCCGGCCTGGCAAAGCGGCTGAAGGAAATAAAGGCTGCCCATGATCTCGGCCAGCCGCGCCATCTGCCGCTGGTAGGGCGGGTCGATGGCAAGGCTGGGCAATGTACTAGCCGCCATGAACAGAGCGATGAAAGTAGCGCGAAGGGTCAATGGCAAGGCTCCATGGGGCGGGCGAAGCCTTATCAGCTTTCGCCTAAAACTGCGAAGGCCCTCGCAAGCACGTCATCGAGCCGGCTGGTGGTGCGCAGCGCCAGAAGCGCCGACGGCGCCAGCCATTGGTGGTCGGCGATTTCATTTGACGGACGGATCGTGCCGGAAAAGTCCCGCGTGGCAAACACCGCCAGCAGATACTTTCCATCCTGGCCGAGGCTTTGCACCATCACTAGCTGCGGGTTGCGGACAACGAGGCCCAGCTCTTCGCTCACCTCACGAATGGCGCATTGCTCGATGGTTTCGCCCGGCTCGAGGCGCCCGCCCGGCAGCGTCCACAAATGCTGGTATGGCGCAAAGGCCCGCTTGATCAGCAGCACCTTGCCCGCGCGCACGATGGCGACACTGGCAGCATTGGGAACGAGCTCGGACAAGGTCGCCTCATTTGCGATTCGCACCGCCAGACATTACCTGTTGATCACTCAACAAGGGAAAACGATCATGTGCGGCCGCTACGCGTCCACGCTTCCGCCCGAGATGATGGTGGAACTGTTCAAGCTGCTCAAGAGCATCGACATGGTGCCGCGCTTCAACATCGCCCCCACCCAGCCGGTCGCCGCCATCTGGGAAGCCCATGGCCAGCGCCAGGCCCATTTCGCCCGCTGGGGCCTCGTGCCCGGCTGGGTCAAGGACCCGCGCGAATTCCCCCTGCTCGTCAATGCCCGCGCCGAAACCATGGAAGGCAAGCCTGCCTTTCGCGATGCGCTCAAGCATGGCCGCTGCATCATCCCGGCCAGCGGCTATTACGAATGGCACACCAATCCCGACAAGACCAAGCAGCCCTATTACATCACCATGGACGATGACCGCCCCGTGGCCCTTGCTGGTCTTTATACCAGCTGGATGGGACCCAATGGCGAGGAGATCGACTCCGTCGCCACCATAACCGTGCCCACCAACAACCAGCTCAGCCATATCCACGATCGCATGCCGGCCATCCTTGAAGGCGAGGCCATCGACCATTGGCTCGATACACCCAATGTGAGGGCTCGTGACGCAAGGCAGCTAGCGCTGCCACTGCCCGACGGCGTGCTCAAGTTCCACCCCGTCTCCACCAGGGTCAACTCCGCCCGCGACGACGATCCCGGCCTGATCGAGCCGGTCACCCTCACCAAGCCCGAACCACCGCCAAAGAAAGCCGCGACCGGCCAGATGAGTCTGTTCTAGGGTCAGGCAGTCGGGTTCCCCTTCTCCCCTTGTGGGAGAAGGTGCCCGAAGGGCGGATGAGGGGTGCCTTGTGCGCTTTCTATTTCCATACCCGGCCACGCCGTCGTGGTTCGAGGGTCGCTGCGCTCCCGCCTCACCATGACGGCTACTACGCGCTCGATGTTCCAGCAGCCCTCATGGTGAGGTGCGCGTTCTTCGCGAGCCTCGAACCACGAGGCGTGGCACGAAAACCCCTACATCAGCCCAAAATACCCCAGCGCATCGCCCATCGCCTCTTCTTCCCCGCCAAGATGGCTGAGCAGCACGCGCTCCAGCGCATGGTAGATCTCGCGCGCAGCCTCGAAGCGCGCAGCAGTCGGCTCGGCCGCCAACGCATTGAGCGCATCCACCAGCGCTTCCAGCAACTGATGCACCACCACATGCTCTGCCCCCAGCCGCTCGGCAATGGCCTTGAAACCCGGCCCTTGCAGCGCCAGCGCTGGAAACAGGTGCTGGTCCTCGATCGTGTGATGGGTATCTACGATTCCGCAGTGCTGCCCGCACAGGTTCCCGAACCGGCGATAGTTGCTGACCATTGCCATGCTGTCGGTTTCGCTGGCGATCTCTGCCTGGCTCACCGCGCCTGCTGACGCCCGCTCGATCAGCTTGCCGAGCGTCACCATGTTGTCGCGCAGGTGATCATGGATCATGCGCAGATGTTCGCCCGGCGCGCGCTGGCGTGGGGTGAGGCCTTCCAGTTTCTGGAGGGGCGGGCGAGTGGCGTCGTCAAGAAAAGCAATGTTGAGCAGCATGGGCAACACATGGGTCGCTCCGGCAAAACCCACAAGAGGGCACATCCATGTGCTGGCCCACCGGAAGGGACTTTGCTTTTACCCGATCACCTTGCCGGGATTGAGGATCCCCTTGGGGTCGAGAGCCTGCTTGATGGACCGCATCAACTCGAGCGCTACCGGGTCCTTGACCTGCCGCAGGAGGTCCACCTTGAGCTGCCCAATGCCATGCTCGGCCGACACGGACCCGCCCAGGCGCAGCACGATCTCATAGATGGCGTCATGCACCCGTTCTTCGCACGCAGCCATGAAGGCCTTGCCGTCCACCCCTTCGGGTTGGCTAAAATTGAAGTGGATATTGCCATCGCCCATATGGCCGAACGGAACCGGGCGAATGCCTGGCACGATCCGTTCGGCCGCCGCAATGCCCTCGGTGATCAGTCGCGGCACCATGTCGATGGGCACCGACACGTCATGCTTGATCGAAGCGCCTTCCTTGGACTGCACGTCGCTCATCTGCTCGCGAAAAGCCCACATGCGCGTCCGGTCGGCCAATGATTCGGCGAACACGGCATCCTCGATCAGCCCATCGCTGAACGCTCCTTCGATGGCGGCTTGCAGCGTCCCCGACGCGCCCTTGGTGAGGCGCGACACCTCGATCAGCGCATACCAGGGGGAGGGGCCTGGCGTCGGGTCACGGTCCAGCATGCCGTGCAGCAACTGCAGTTCAAGACCTCGAAGCGGCACGATTTCATAGGCGCTGAGCCGGCGGCGCGCCCGGGCTCGCAGATACTGAAACAGCGTCAGCGCCGCATCGAGGTCGCGCAGGCTGACGATCGCTGTTTCATAGTCTTCCGGCTGGGGAAAGATCTTGAGCGTTGCCGCCGTGATCAGCCCCAGCGTGCCCTCGGCCCCAACGAGCAGGTTCTTGAGGTCATAGCCGGTATTGTCTTTCTTGAGCGCATTGAGCCCCTGGTAGAGCCGCCCATCCGCCAACACCGCCTCGATGCCCATGGTGAGGTCGCGTGCATTACCATAGGCCAGCACATTGACGCCCCCCGCATTAGTGGACAGCACGCCGCCGATGCGGGCCGAACCCTGTGACGCCAGCCACAACGGCAGGATCGCGCCAGCCGCTTCGGCGGCATCGTGCGCCTTGCTCAGGATCACCCCGGCTTCCGCCGTCATCGTGCCGCCAGTTGCGTCGACGTTGCGGATACGATCGAGCTTGGCGAGACTGACCACCACTTCGTCGCCCCGCAGGGGAACCTGCCCACCCACAAGGCCGGTATTGCCGCCCTGCGGAATGATGCCGGTGCCCGTGTCGTTGGCCCAGCGCATCAGCGCCTGCACGGCTTGAACGCTTGGCGGCACGACCACGGCTGCCGCCGGCTGGTGAAAGCGCCGGCGCGGCTCGTTGAGGTAGCTCCCCATGCGCTCGCTGTCCCCGATGGTCGCCTCCGGCCCCAACAGGCTCGACAGCTGCGTGACGATTTCGGTGCGTGACATGGACATGGATGACCCACTTTCCCTCAGCATTGGGGGCACGCGAACTTGCCCGGACGGGTCGCGGTGTGCCACAAGCGGCAAAAGGTTGCCAGCAAGGGATACAACAATGACCACCGGATTGATGGCAGGCAAGCGCGGCCTGATCATGGGCTTGGCCAACAACCGCTCCATCGCCTGGGGCATTGCCAAGGCGCTCCACGCCCAGGGCGCTGAAATGTGCTTCTCCTACCAGGGTGAAGCCCTCAAGCGCCGCGTCGAGCCATTGGCCGCCGAAGTCGGCTCCGATTTCCTTGTTGAATGCGACGTAACCGACGACGCCGCCATGGACGAGACCTTCCGCCAGATCAAGGACAAGTGGGGCGAACTCGATTTCGTGGTTCACGCCATCGGCTTCTCCAACAAGGACGAGCTCGAAGGCCGCTATATCGATACCTCGGCCGACAATTTCGCGCTGACCATGAACATCTCGGTTTATTCCTTCACCGCCGTCGCCAAGCGCGCAGAAGCCCTGATGAAGCCGGGCGGGTCGTTGCTGACCCTCACGTATTACGGCGCCGTCAAGTATGTGCCCAACTAC